>JAOPVF010000181.1 GCA_025963195.1 Mycobacterium sp.
TGTCGGTTCAGCAGCTCGTCAACACCGCATGGTCGGCGGCCGCGAGCTTCCGCAGCACCGACAAGCGCGGTGGCGCCAACGGTGCCCGGCTGCGCCTCGAGCCGCAGAAGAGCTGGGAAGCCAACGAGCCCGCCGAGCTGGCGAAGGTGCTGCCAGTCCTGGAGAAGATCCAGCAGGAGTTCAACGGTGCTGGCGGCAAGAAGGTTTCGCTTGCCGATTTGATCGTGCTAGCCGGTTCGGCGGCGGTGGAGAAGGCCGCCAAGGATGGCGGTGTCGAGATCGAGGTGCCGTTCGTGCCGGGTCGTACCGATGCGTCGCAGGAGAACACCGACGTCGAGTCGTTCGGCCTGCTGGAACCGCGCGCCGATGGGTTCCGCAACTACGTCAGGGCCGGCGAGAAGCTGCCGCTGGAGAAGCTGCTGCTCGAGAAGGCGTACTTCCTCGACGTCACCGCACCCGAACTGACAGTGCTCATCGGTGGTCTGCGTGCGCTCGGGGCCAACCACGGTGGCAGCAAGCACGGCGTGTTCACCGACACGCCGGGTGTGCTGACCAACGACTTCTTCGTCAACCTTCTCGACATGAGTACGTCGTGGAAGTCGGGCACCGACGAGAACGTCTACGAGGGCGTCGACCGGGCCTCGGGCAAGACCAAGTGGACGGCCACCGCCAACGACCTGGTGTTCGGCTCGCACTCGGTGCTGCGCGCCATCGCCGAGGTGTACGCACAGGACGACAACAAGGAGAAGTTCGTCAAGGACTTCGTTGCCGCGTGGGCCAAGGTCGCCAACAACGACCGGTTCGATCTGGCCTGATTCGGCCCGATAGCACCTGAAAACGGCACCCCGCGACCAATGGGTCGCGGGGTGCCGTGCTGTCCGCTCAAAGTCGCTGACGAGAAAAGTGAGGGAATCCGAGTGGCCGGTCGCTCCTGGCTGGTGAACGCGGCAGATGGCCGCGACCATCCACCAAGGAGAACACCATGACCACCACCACCAGCCGCATCGCCGCCGCCACCCTCGCCATCGGCGCGGGAGCCGCAGCACTCGGAATCCTCGCCGCCCCCGCAGCGCAAGCCGCGCCCATGACGTTCGCTCAAGCGTGCACCAGCACGCACGGCTGGGTCGCAACCGTCGTCACCGCGGGTATCGAGGAGTGCCACTGGCAGGACCCGAACACCGGCAACGAGTGGATCAGGAAGAGCCCGATCGGCGCCCCCGCCGTGACGGCCAGCGGCGCAACCCCGTTCGCGCAGGCCTGCGTCATCACGCAGGGGTGGAACGCGGTCATCGTCGGCGCAGGCAAGGAGCAGTGCCACTGGCAGGATCCGGACGGCAACGAGCACATCGTGACGAGCCCGCTGCCCAAGAAGCCGCTGCCCCCGACCAAGGTCACCACGCTGCCTCAGGCCCCGCGGACCGCGAACTGATCGCGGTCAGGGACTCACTTTCTGCCACAGGCAGGCACCGGTCATCTCGATGGAGAACAGCTTCGGCGCCACCTGAAGCGAAAGTGGCTGTCCTGGTTCGCCTTCGACATCGCGGGGCGGCCCTGCGCCAACGCCGGGGATGACGGCGATTTGCTCAGCACCGCAGCGGCCCGATGGGTCAAGCGGCGTGGCCATCCAGTCACCGGACTGGATGGCCGCGTTGCGCAGGCCCTCACCGTGCAACTTCATCGGCGGACCGAAACTCACCCACCGGTCGCTGACGGGATACGGCGAATCGACGGTCGTCCATTGATATCCGGAGGACCCGCCGGTACACGCCAGCGGCGCGTTGCCGTCGGGCGGCCACGTCATGGCATCGCCGAGATTCGCGCTGCAGGACGTACCCGGTTGTGGCACAGCGGGATCGGCGACAGCGAGGCCGGGCGAGGCCAAGGCTGCTACCGCGATGAGCGCGATTGCAGGACGCCACTTCACGATCGCCTCCTACACCTTGTTCAGGTCGGTCCGCATCAAGCTCACGTTGTACTCGCCCCACCACGATAGATTCCAGTAGAGGTCGGTGCCGGTGCCCATCGTGGACGGGGACCACGGGTGCATCATCGGCGCGTAGATGCCGCCGGGTTGTTGTCCCATCAGCACTTTGGCCGCCGACCAGGTGCCCTGCGGGGTATCGGACGTCCGCATCACGATGTTGTTGAACTGGTCGCCGTAGAGGGTCACGTACTTCTTCAGCTGCTTGTTGTACTGCAACGACATCTCGCTGACCTGATTGCCTGCGTTGGCGACGCCGCACGCCCCCTGATCCTGGCCGAAGACGGGGGTGGCCGCCGCGGGGTTGTTCCTCTGCCACCCGGCCGGCGTAGCGCCCCATCCGAACCACCCGCCAGGGTTGCCCTTGCTGTAGTAGTCGTACTTCGACACGTCCAGGATGTCCTTCTCGAGTACCCGGGAGACGTACGCGGCGCCCTGTCTGCCATTGGGGGTGCCGTACGAGTACACGTAGCCGTCGCCCGCCCGGACGAAGGCGCCCTGCTGGAAGTTCCCGTTGCCGCTCCACGGATCGTTGTATCGGATGGAAGTCGGTGCGACGCTCCAGTTCTCGCCGTTGTCGATCGAGTAGGCGATGCCGGAGAAGTTGGTGGTCCACTGGCCGGGTGAGCCCCAGTTGGTGACCGACATGAAATTGACGTACTGGGTGACGCCGAACTCCGTGCCGGGAGTCGGCAATGAGATGCCCGCGGTCGGAATCAGTGTGATGCCGGCCGAGGCGCCCGGCGGCAGCGCCTCGGGATTGATGATCCGCCGCGCGTAGTTCTCGTAGGGCCGCCCCGGCGGCACGTCCCACAGCGGCATGCCACCGAACATGTTGTTGTTGCCGAACTCTCCGTCCGGCACGTCCACACCGTTCGTGAGATCGGTGTCTGCGCTCCGCATGAGGACGTTGAAACGCCAGTCCTCACCGGGCACGCTGCGCAGACCGAACGTATCGCCGAACGCCATCAGGATCTGATGTTCGTTGTAGGGGGTGCTCGGATCGTCGACCATGCCGTTGTCCCACATGACGCCGATGTCGGTGCCGGACACGCCGAATCGGGCCAGCGTGTCCGGCCAGTCGAGCGCGGTATTGCCCGTGTCGTAGTAATCGCCGGTCACCCAGTTGACGAACTGCGTCGACGGGCTGAGCTGTGCACCCGGCAACGGGAAGCCAGGCACGTTGGCGGCGGCCGTCGCGGCAAGGGCGAGACTCGTCGTCGTCTGGGTGGCCGCGAGCGCGACGTTGGTGGCGCTGCCGCCGCCCAACGACGAGACGAAGTCGTCGATCTCGCGCCGGACGAAGGCGAGCAACGTCCACGCCAACGGCGCCTGGGCAGGAGCGCTAGGGGCGGCGGCGCCTGCGAGTGGACCGAACGCCCAACCGAGGACACTCGACACCACGTTCGACACCGCCCCTGCCACCATCGCAAGCGGGTTGGGGGCGGCAACCGGAGCTGCCGGCTGGGTGTCCGTGACGGCTGCGACCCGGGCCGCCGACGGTGCCGCGATCGTGGAATCCGCGTCGGCGGCCGGTGCGCTCACCGCGGCTAGCGCGGCGACGGTGGCGGACCGGTCAGGCGCCGTGTCCGCGGCCTCACGCACGTCCACCGTGGCTGCCGATCGGGCGACTGCCTTCGTGGTCGGTGCCGTCGCCGATGCCGATGGGTTCTTGTTGGGTGTCGCTTCCGGGTCGGTGGTCGGCTTCGGTTCTGCCGCTTCGGTCGGTTCGGGCGCCTGTGTGGTCGGCTCGGCAGTCTCGGTCGGCGCTTCGGGGGCCTTGGTTTCTTCGGGAGTCTTGGTTACTGCCGGACGTTCCCGTCGTGGTCTGGGCGCTGACCACTACGCCGGGGGCAACGGTGGTCGACGTATT
>JAOPVF010000225.1 GCA_025963195.1 Mycobacterium sp.
CACCAGGATGGTCTGTTCCTTCTCGCCCTTGTCCAGGCCGTATGCCAGCGCAGCCGCGGTGGGCTCGTTGACGATGCGCAGCACGTTGAGGCCGGCGATCTGGCCGGCTTCCTTGGTGGACTGGCGCAGGGCGTCGTAGAAGTACGCGGGCACGGTGATGTCCGCGACGGCGATGTCCTCGCCCAGGTAGGCCTCGGCGTCGCGCTTGAGCTTCATCAAGACGCGCGCGCTGATCTCCTGCGCGGTGTAGTTCTTTCCGTCGATCTCGACGGACCAGTCGGTGCCGATTTCACGCTTGACCGAACGGATGGTCCGGTCGACGTTGGTCACTGCCTGGTTCTTGGCGGGCTGGCCGACGAGCACCTCGCCGTTGCGCGCGAACGCCACGACCGACGGGGTGGTGCGTGAGCCCTCCGAGTTCGCTACGACGACGGGGTCGCCGCCCTCGAGTATTGCGACGACCGAGTTGGTGGTCCCGAGGTCGATTCCGACCGCACGAGCCATAGTTACTGCCTCCTGATAGAAATGATGCGGGTCTGAGTGGACCACGCTCAATCTTGCTCTTACCGACACTAGCGTGTCAACCAGAGTTGAGCCTTATCCACTCAAGTTGTCGAAGTGGTCAACGGGGCGGGTTCCGGAGTTGTTCCCGGGCCCCCCGGTTGCAGGAAGTCGTTGACGGTGTCGGATTTGCATTTAGCTCTCGGAAGCGTGTCGGTGCATCAGCTACATCTCGGGCGATGATGACCGTGTGACCGTGGACTTTGACCGTGTCGATCCGGCGCGTGTGGTTCTAGGGCGGCCAGTCCGCGTACCTGTATCACGACCGGGTCAGCGGAACTACTCAGGTTTGTACTGGTCATCGACGACACAGAGCCAGCTGGTCTACGAGAGCCTGCTCGAACGCGATGGGCTTCTGCTTTGCCGATTTCCGCCCGACAGTCCGGTGGATGGCCGCTCAGCCCTTCTGGATGTGCGGGTACGACGGATCAACGTTCCACCGTCACGTGCCCGACCTATTGCTGCAGCATCGGAACGGCGTCTTCACCGTGGTCGATTTGAAGGCGGAACGGCGTCTGACCAAGCCTGAGGTGGTCCAGATGTCGAAGTGGACCGATCACCTCTGTCGAACGCGAGGTTGGCACTACGAAGTGTGGACAGGTACCAACCTCACGGAGCTGAGAATTGTGCGTTTCCTGAGCTGGGTGAAGCGGGCCACGCTGGACAGCTGCGCACCCCGCTGGCCACGCGATTGATGCGAGTCATCATCGACCCGATATGGCCGGTAGACCGGGCATACAGATAGTCTCAGTACTCCTCGGCATTCATGCCAGGTTGCTTGTCAGCCAACACAACCGGCTGCCCGATGACCAGCAACAGTTGCCGCCACTCCCGAAACCGGTGAGTACATCGATCGCCACAGGTTCAATCACACTCGGACGGCGACGAGGCGTTCGGACAGCTCCCACAGTCGCCGTGCGTTCCGCCCGTCGATGGCGTACCAGGCGACTCCGCTGGCATGCGAAGCGATGTCATCGGCATCGGGTGGAATCACCTCGGACTGCCGGCAGTCCTCGAAATACCTGCCGCCGACGCCGGCCAGTGCTGGCGAGGCGGCGACCATGACGCTGGTCGCCGCTCCTTGTGCGGTCGTCTTGTACCCCTGCCTGTTGGCAGCGCTCACCGCACGCAGCAGTTCCTCCGGCATGTGGCGAGACAGGTTTGTCTCCAGAATCGCGCCGGGGTGCACCGCGTTGGCCGTGATCCCGTCACTGGCCCACTGCCGGTTTGCCTCAACGGCGAACAGCACGTTCGCCGTCTTGGACTGGCCATAAGCGAGCATCGGATCATACGCGCGCTGAAGGAAGTTGGTGTCGTCGAAGTCGACCGGCGCCCACAAATGCCCCCGTGAGCTGAGCGACACAACCCTGGCGCCGCCGAGAGGCCCGCTGGTCGCGGTGCTGTCGTGGGCGCCGTCCGCCAGGGCGCGGTGCAAGCCGACGGTGAGCGCGAAATGACCGAGGTGGTTTGTGGCGAACTGCATTTCGTTCCCCCTGCCGTCCACAGTCCGCTCAGACAATGCCATGACTCCGGCGTTGTTGATGAGAAGGTGCAAGGGGCCCGACCACGTCGCTGCGAAAGACTGCACAGATGCCGGGTCTGCGAGATCGAGCGCGGCGACGTGCACGTCGCTGTCGGCATGGGCGGTGCGGATGGCGTCGCCAATTTTGTTGCCAGCACCAAGGTTTCGGACAGCCAAAGTGACCTGCGCGCCAGCGGAGGCCAGCGCGCGCGCCGTCTCGGCGCCGATGCCTGATGATGCGCCGGTGACCACTGCGCGAATGCCGTGCAGATCAATGCCCGCAATGACGTCGTCAGCGGTGGTTGACCAGCCGAAGGGTGTGGTGTGCATGTGTGTTCCCGTCGTCGACGCTTATGATGCATTAGGAGGGCCCTCCGCTTACGGTAACCGGAGCGTCCTCCGGTACGCAACCCTCGCCGTCGATAAGGAGATACTCAGTGGTCGACCGCCCGCTTCGTGCCGATGCCCGGCAAAACCGTGAGCGGCTTATCGACGCGGCAACGAAAGCCTTTACGGCCAATGGGTCGAACACGTCGTTAGAGGAGGTCGCCCGCACGGCGGGCGTCGGTGTCGGGACCCTGTATCGGCATTTTCCCACCCGTGAAGCCCTCTACGTCGCGGTGCATCGCGCAGAAATCGTGCGGGTTGCCCGGCGCGCCCACGAACTGCTAGAGACACACCCTCCGCTCGACGCTCTGCGGCTATGGCTGGACGAGTTCATTGAGTTCTTCGAGGCGAAAAAAGGTATGGCCCAGATTTTTCGCAGCGTGATGGCTCGCGGCGAGAACCCATTCATCGACTTACGAGTGCTCACCTATGAGGCCGCCCAGAGCTTGCTAAAGACGGCAGCCCACGACGGGGTGCGCCAAGACGTCGACGCCGCTGACCTAATCGCGTCGGTCTACGGAATCTCCCTGGCCGCCACCGACGCCGAACAATCCGGCCGTCTGCTGGAACTGCTACTCCACGGCCTGCGGGCGCAGCCACACTGAGTGTGGCGACTAACCGCCGCTGTTGAAGCGATGCGCGCACAGTCGCGACGGTAGCTCGGCACAGGATGAATATGCCGGAACAGTCGACGAGCGAGGCGTTGGCTGACTCCGGCGGCTCGTAGTTACGTCGGCGGAGCCGATACTCGAGGATTCCGACACGTTACTGAAAATCGGCGACCGACACGATGTTGACAAACCTCAGGTGGGAGCCGCGGCGAACCGACACATCCGGTGACTTCCTACATCGGTCTCGGTGTAGGAATTCCATAAGTTGTCGGGGTGGGCTTTGACCGAGTCAATGCCGCCCCGGTATTTCTGGCCCTCCGACCCAGGTCAGCGCGACTGAACTACGCCGTCGTCGACGGCGGAGACGTGATCGGTCGCCCGGCCAGCGAGGGATTTGCGGGGATCGCGTA
>JAOPVF010000251.1 GCA_025963195.1 Mycobacterium sp.
GGCTGCGGCGCGGTGAGCCGCAACGGTCCGACGTGCGGTGCGAGCGCGGCGACGATCGCGAGCAGCGTCACCACGGCGACGGGCACGAACAGCAGGCCGTTGCTGCCGGGCACGCCGAACCCGAAGACGATGCTCCACGGCAGTAGTAGCGCGACGACGAGCAGTGCCACCGCGAGCCCGTCGCGCACCCGGTTGGTGCGGGTGGGGACGTAGCCGACGCGAGCCGCGCCGGGCACGGCCACGGTCGCCACCCGGGTAGTGGCGGCCTGATGTTCGCTCACGTCACTCACTGTTCCCATTTTCGGTCGGGTGCACAAGGCGACGCCAAGGATGTTCCAAGGATCTGCGATAGCGTTGCCGGGGTCGAATTGGGGACGTCGAGGTAACGGTTGCAGGGCGGTGAGCGAAAACCCATACGGATGGGTAGGTCCTGAGTAAGGAGTAGTCCTGTGGACGTAGTCCTCGGGGTCGCGGTGACCGGCCCGGTCGCCCGATTGGCGATGATCGGCACACCTGGTGGCCAGGTGTTCGACGAATACGCCCTTGACCTGCCCGCAGACGCGATGACCGACCTGGCCGACACCATCGTCGGCACCTACCGTGCGGTGACCGATTCGGGTAACCGGCTGTCGGCGATCCGGCTGCACTTCGACGACGCGTCGGAAGCCGACACGCTGCGGCAGGTGCTGCTGGGCGCCGGGGTACAGGACGTCGAGGTGGTGTCGGAGGCCGAGGCGGCAACGGCGCTGGTCAGGAGCGTCGATGACCGCGCCGCGCTGTTGCTGGTCGACGACCAGACCGCGACGTTGACCACCGTCGGCTCGGATTCGATGACATCTGCTGTGCTCGCGTCGGTGCCCATCGGCGCCGCTGGTGCGGCCGCCGCGTGTGCTGCCGTGCTGGCGGGGATGGGTTCGCAGCCGCAAGCGCCCGTCAAGGTGATGCTCGTAGGGCATCGCGACGACCTCGAGTCGGTCGCCGCGGGCATCCGCGACCAGTCGCCGGTGCCGGTGGAACTGCCAACCGATGCGAGTTTCGCGATCGCCAGGGGAGCGGCGAAGACCGTGGGTTGGGCGCTCGTCGATCCGGCGGGGCCGGCTACGCAGCTGGCGCCCGTGAGCGCGACCCCGAACCCGGCCTCCGACGCGGTCACCGGCCTTCGCGCGGCGGAGCCGCAGCTGGCCTATTCGATGGCCGAGCCCGACCCGTTGCCGGGGGAGATGGGCGGTTACGACGCCCCGTACGAGATGCCGATGGATCCGCTCAGCGAGCTGATCCCCGAGCACGACGACGACGCGACGACCTACAGCGAAGTGGTCGCGCCGGCGCATCAGCGAATGATCCTGATGGGCAGTGCGGTTGCGTTCCTCGTCGTGAGCTTCGCGACGCTGGCCGTCACCGTCGCGATCAACGTCCGGCCAGCGGCGTCCACTAGCGAGTTGGCGTCGCCTCCGGTTCAGTCGGACACGGTGCCGGGGCGCTATCTGCCTCCGGTGCCGCACGAACCCGATCCGGTGGCCCAGCCGGTCGCCGTGCTGACCCCGCCGCCGGCGCCCCCGGCCGCGCCCAAGCCGAACGTCAGCCCGCGCACCAACAATGGGCCCGTCAACAACCCGCCTGCAGCTCCGCCGGTCGAGCAGCCCGTCGAGGCGCCCCCGCCACCGCCGCCGGCCGAAGTGCCTGCGGCCCCGGGCATTCCGACGTTCATCCCGATTCCGATCCCACCGATCGTGTTCCCGCCGTGGTCCCCGCCGTCCTGGCCGCCTTCGTCGCCCCCCTCGACTCCGCCGTCAACGCCTCCTTCGACGCCTCCTTCGACGCCACCGTCCACGCCTCCTTCGACGCCACCATCCACTCCGCCGTCGACACCTCCGTCGTCTGAGCCGTCATCCCCGCCTTCTTCTCCGCCGTCGTCGGCGCCACCGCCCGTCGAGTTCACGGCGCCTTCGGTGGCGCCGAAACCAGAAACCGTCGCGCCAAAGCCGGAACCGGTCTACACGGCCCCGCCCGCTCCGGTCCAGCAGGCACCAGCCGTCGCCCCGGAACCAGCACCCGTCCAGCAGGCGCCGGTTCAGCAGGCGCCGGTCGAGCAGGCTCCGGTGACGACGGTGGCTGTACTTCCTTAAGGCCGGTGGGCACTTCGGGTATCGCTGAGACCGGCTGAGCACCTCGAGAGGCGTCGAGATCGGTCCGTTCCTACGTCAGCGACGAGCCGTGAGCGATCCAGGTTGACTACTGCGTTGAGAATACCGAAATGCCACCATTGGGGAATCCCGCTGCGCCAGCCTGAAAGGGCACGTCGACTTGCCCTAGCGTGCTGTCGATGGCAACGGAATGCGCGCCTGTGCCAACGGGAACCGTGAAAAGCAGCTGCCGCGTCGTTCCATCGACGACTCCCATCTGCGGGGTGAATCCCTTAGCGGCAGCGGTGCCACCCGTCACGAAGTGCCGCGCAGGCAGGAAATAGCGGTTGGAAGTCGGATCGTAATTGACCTGGTCCACTCCGCCAAACGGCACGGTGGCGCGGATTGCACCACTCGCACGATCCATGATCAGGCTCATCAGCGGGTCCCCGGCCGGCGGATCGCATCCGATCAGAACGTCGTTATTCGGGCCCAGCACCAAGCCCGTTGGTCCGCATTTCCCAAGCGGAAACGATTTGCTGACAGTAGGATTCCCAGCCGCCACGGAGCTGGCGTTGATGACGTCCAGCTGGCCGGCGGGGTTGGCAGGGGTCCCGTCATTGTTGATCAAGAAACTCTTCGAGACGGGATCGTATGCGCATGCTTCCAGCCCCGACGAACCGTTGAAGACCAGCTTCGTGACCGGCTTTTGTGTCAGTGTCGAAATGAAAGTGGCGAACGGCGGCGTGTCTCCGGGACTCGCGTACATCGCCAGATGATCGTCAGGGTCGTAGCAGCCTTCATCGACCCGCGACCCGGAATTGCTGATTGCTATGGTGTTGACCGTCTTTTCCGCATCTGTATCGATCACCTTGATCGAGTCCACGTCGCCGACATAGATCGTGTGCGTGCCGGTGATGCCGACGATTCCGTCGGGCCCGGACTCGTCCGTCGTTGCGCCGGCACCGGTGAACGGCCCGGGGATCTGCGCGATCAATTTGTTCGATTTGCTGTCCACGACGTCGACGGCCTTGTTGTTCCGGTCGGCAAGGAAGTACTTGCCTGCCTCGACGTAGCCGATGTCGGAACTGAACGGTGGTTTCGATGCATTGGGCACGGCAATGTTGGTCACCAGCTTGGGTGGTGTCGGTGCAGTGTTGCTGTTCGGCGCAGCGTTGTTGCTGCCTCCACCTCCACAACCGGCCAAAGCGGCGGCAGCGACCAACAACACGGTCGTCAATGGGTATTTCATCGAACGGTATCCCTTCGTTCTAACGGTGTGCCGGTCTCACGGGATCGACCTGTCCTTGTCCTCGTTCGTGTCGTCCAGCAGGGTGAGCGGTGGACGTCGACTCGGGAGTCGGACAGT
>JAOPVF010000274.1 GCA_025963195.1 Mycobacterium sp.
CGCCGGCGGGCGGCGACGAGGGCTCGCTGATCGCCCAGGCCATCGAAGCGGCCGTGAACACCCTCGGCGACACGATCGGTTCGCTGCCCCCGGTCGACGACCCGGCCTTCACTCCCAGGGTCACCGCGATCTTGACCGACCTTCGGCAGCTCGAGGCAGTGGCGGCACGCGCTGCTCGGATCGGCCGGCTAACGCCTCCCCTGCTGAAGGCGCTGAGCACCGTGCGGCGCCAGATCGACGAGCTGACCCTGCTCGGCGCGACGGCTCCGACGGCGACGCTCGGTCAGCGGCTGTACGCCGCACGGCGGCGGGCGAACCTCACGATCAGCGAGACCGCTCAGGCGGCGGGCGTGCCCGAGGATGCGATCGTCGCGGCGGAGGCGGGCCAGCCGGTGGCCGCTGGCGCAGCGGAGCTGATCGAGTCGCTGATCGACCAGATCGATTGGCGCTGAACGCTAAAACCGGTCGCGGGTGCGTTCGCGGTCGTCGTTGGTTGGGAAGTGTTCGGCCAGCGCGGCCGCGATCTCGATGAACTTGCGCCGGGTCGCAGGGGACATCTCGGTGGTGCGCTCGATCACCCTGCCGGTCCGCAGGTGCCCATCGAACGGGACCTCCACCACGGCCTGACCCTGGCCGGCGAACTGCTGGGCGAGGATGGCCCTGGTGCGCTTGTCGGCGTGCCCGTCCGAGTCGTTGAGCACGACGACGGTGCGCTGCAACAGGCCGGTCAAGCCACGGTTGGCCAACCAGTCCATCGTCTGACCGGCGGCGGCGGCGCCGTCGACCCAGGGTGACGAGACCACGATCAAGGCGTCCAGGTCCCGCAACACCTCCTGGGTGACGGGTGTGTCCATCGTGGAGCTGCAGTCGACGATCGAGATCGTGAAGTGGCGATCCAGACGCGCCGTGGCTTCCCGGTAGATCGCGGGGTCGAGCACGCGCCTGCGCGCGGGACTGGCCTCACCTGCCAACACGAACAGCCCCGCGGCGTTGTTGCCCACCCGGCTACGCACGTCGGCGAACGTCTCGAGGTGCTGATCGCCGGCCAGCTCCCAGTACGAACCCGTCGCATTCGGGTCGACGCGACTTCCGAGCTTGCCGAACGCCGTGTCCGCATCGATGGCCACCACGCGGTCGTCCTGGCGCAGCTCGGCGAAGATCGACCCGATGCTCGCGGACACCGTCGTCTTGCCGACCCCGCCCTTGCCCATCACGCCGATCTTGTAGTGGCCCCGCAACACCGACTTGATCCGCGCCTCCCACTCGGCCTGCCGGAGCTCCTCCGCGGACTGGCCCAGGTTGATCGCCCCGAACGTCAGTCGGAACAGAACCAGACGCCAGCCGCGCGACGGTGGAATCGGCTTGGCGGGGACGAGTTCGTCCCGCCTGATCCGGTCGGCGTAGGAACCGGCCGGTTGCGGCGGCGCCAGCCGGGGGTCGGGGCCGAACTGCTGAGCCTGCCAGGAGGGCGGAGGCGGCCCAGGGTTTTGCGGCGGACCGGGATTCGGCGGCACTGGTGGATGTGGTGCGCGCGGCACCTGCCAACCGGGCGGCTGTTGCTGTTGTCCCCACTGTTGCGGGGGACCCTGTGGTGGGGGAGGACTCGGTTGTTGAGGCGGGTTCTGCTGCCGGAGAAGGCCGCCGAACTGACCCGCGTCGCGCGGCCCCGGCGGGGAGCCGTAGTGGGGTGAAGGAGGCGGGAAGCCAGACGGCGGGCGGTCGATCTCGCCCGTCGGATGCGCGGTGGGTTCGGGCGCGACGGGTTCCGGTGTGGGCGGCTCGTCGGGTGGCGTAGCCGGATCGGCAGGCACGAAGTCGACTGGCGGCCGGGACGGTAGCGGCGTCGTCGCCCGGGTGAACGTCGGCTCGACGGGCGCGGGCGGTTCGTAGTCGGATTCCTCGGGCCCGGTCCAGCCGAGCTGCCTGCGCAGGGCGTCGTCACGCTCGCTCACGACACGAGGCTCCTTCCCGTGGATCCAGACGATGTGGCTGGCTGCCTGGATTCAAGTATCAACCACACCGTGGACTAGCTACCGGATCATGCCGGGGTCGGTGATGTCAGTCGGGGCTCAGCAAACGAGAATGGACTCCTGTATGCCAGCCTGCCGCGGCCTCGACGAGGCATCGACTGGAGGACGTAGACGGCACGAGACCGAGGTGTGCTGTCACCTTTGCATGATCGGTCCGCCGCCGGATGATCAGCGCTGCTACAGATGTATCACCTGTTCACAGCCCTTGAAGCCGAGCCGTTCTGCGTTCCGGCGGGTCCGGAATTGGTGCACGAAGAGTACCAACTCCGCTGGTACGCTCGCATCCGGCGAGGGGGTTCGGTCTATGGGCGTGCAGGGCAACTGGAAGAGCGTTGGCAAAGCGACGTTTCTCCGCGCAGCCAACGCGCCAATCCTCACGGGCGCCAGGGTGGTGACCACGCCGATCGCAGTTACCGTGGACTCGGAAAATCCAATCGGCCCGCCGCCGGCAGCAGCACCATAGGACAATGGCAACGAAGGGGAATCACATGTCCGGCGTTTTGCGAGTTGCGACGGCGCAGCTGCGGGAGCTGGCCGCCAAACGGCGGCAAGCTGTCGCCGGGATTCGGTCGGCCATCGAGGTCGCCGACGGTGTGGACACTTCGGTGCGGATAACCCACGGGGTGATCGCGTGGGTTACCGCGGGTTCGGGAACGAAGGGGGTTGCGGAGGAAATGGCCGACAAGCTGGACGCGTCCGCCGGGGCGTACGACACGGTCGACGGGATGGCCGGTGGCCGTCTTGGCGACCGGACGCCAACCCGATGACCGCGGCGGGCAGCGCCGGACAGGACGCCCCACACATCGATGACGTCGTCGGCGTCGAGGTCACCATCGACGGCATGCTCGTCATCGCCGACAAGCTCAACGTGATGGAGTTCCCTCCTTCGATGGGGATCCGGCCCAACATTCCGCAACTCGACCTGCGAAACGTGGTGTGGGAACAGGTCACCCGCGACCTCGTTGCTCAAGGTGTGTTGACCGTGTTCGGAGAGCCCCATCCCGAGGTCGCGGCGATGGTCGACACGCTCAGCCGTGCTGACCGCACGCTCGAGGGCCGATGGTGGCGCCGCGACGTTGGCGGAAAGATGGTGCGCTTCGTGGTGTGTCGCAAGGGTTCTCGGCACGTCGTCGCTGCCCGTGACGGCGAGATGCTCGTCCTGCAGCGCGTCGCGCCGCAGGTCGGGCTGGCAGCGATGGTGAACGTCGTCCTCGGGACGGCGACCCCAGCGGAAGTCGAACCGCTGACCGCCCAGGCGAGCAGGCTCGGGGAGTCGAGATCGGCGAACCAACTGGCGCAGTTCGGCATCAACCAGGCCTCGGCGAAGACGTACGCCGAACTCATCGCCAACCCCAAGAGTTGGGTGGAGATCACGGCCAACGAGCGGCATTCGGGCGGTACATACACCCAGGCCGACGTCGCGGCGGGTGTGCTCGATGCGCGGCTCGGCCGCATCGTGTCCATCCCGCGAAAGGTCAACGGTGAGCTGTACGGCAGCTTCCTGCCCGGCACGAACGAGAACCTGCAACGCGCGCTCGACGGGCTGATCGAGTTCCTCCCGTCGGGTTCGTGGTTCGACAGGAACGTAGACAACAACAACGCCGACCACTCCTACTCGGACTGAGAAAGGGCATTCTCCAGGTGGCCGACTCTCCGCCTCACGATCCCGAAGACGATCACGACGATCTGGCTGCTGCGTTGGACTTCTCCGCGCCCGCCGCCGAATCGAGCGTGTCGGTGTTCGACGCGTTCGGTGACTACGTCGCGGCCGATGACTCGGCGGACGACGACTCGGTGACGGCCGACGTGCCGACGGTGCCACTGTTCACCGTCACGAATCCGCCAGGCACCGTGACCGTGACAACCTTCATGGATGGACGTGTCAACCGCATCGATCTGTCGCCAAAGGCCACCACGATGACCGAATCGAACCTCGCCGACGAGATCGTCGTGATCGCGCGCCTGGCCACCCAGGATTCCAGGTCGGCGCAGTACTCCTTCATGCTCGAGGGCATGCGCGAACAAGGCAACGATGACTTCGCGACCCACGACTTCCTGACCAGAGACCTCGACCTGCCGTCCCCGGACCAAGCCCAAGCTGCCCGGGCCCAGGTCTTCGCAACCCGATACGCGAGTAATCATGACTGACCAATTGGCTGGACTCTTCGGAAGCGCCGTCGGCATGCTGCCGAACGCCCCCGCACGATCCCTCGAACTGTTCACCGAGATCACCACGATCGACGAGACCGCCTGTGACGGCTGGGTCGGGCGAATCCGCTGCGGCGACACCGATCGCGCGACGCTGTTTCGCGCTTGGTTTTCGCGGACCAGATTCGGCCAGCTGGCCGGCGCCGCCGAGATTTCGATGAACACCCTGAATGCCCGGGTCCCCATCGGCGGCCAGTTCGGCGACATCACCTACCCGGTGAACTCACCGCTGGCGATCACCATGGGCTTCGCGGTCAACGAGGCCGCCGTCGGCAACCATGCGGATGCCATGGAAGCGCTCGAGGACGTGCCGTCCACCGGCGCCGAGCATCTGGTGGCGTGGGTCAAGGCCGTCATCTACGGGTCCGCCGAGCGCTGGACCGACGTCATCGACGAGGTACGGGGCGCGAGCAGCTGGCCGGACAAGTTCCTGGCCGCCGCCGCGGGCGTGGCGCACGGCGTCGCGGCCGCCAACCTTGGTCTCTTCACCGAAGCCGAACGCCGTCTCACCGAATCCAACTCGTCACCCGCTGGGGAGGCGTGCGCCACCGCGATCGCCTGGTATCTGGCCATGACGCGCCGCGGCCAGGGCAACGAGGAATCGGCCGTCGCGCTGCTGGAGTGGCTGCAGGCCACCCATGCGGAGCCGAAGGTCGCTGCGGCGCTCAAGGATCCGAATTACCGAATGGTCACCACCACGGCGGAGAAGATCGCGGCCCGCACGGATCCGTGGGATCCGACCAGCGTGGTCGCGGACACCTCGGCGCGCGACAAGCTGTTGATCGACGCACAGGCCGAGCTCGACCGCCAGATCGGGCTGAGCAGGGTCAAGGACCAGATCGAGAGATACCGCGCCGCAACGCAAATGGCAAAGGTACGGGCCGCGCGCGGGATGAAGGTCGCCCAGCAGTCCAAGCACATCATCTTCACCGGCCCCCCTGGTACCGGCAAGACCACGATCGCCAGGGTGGTCGCCAACATTCTCGCCGGCCTCGGCGTGATCGCCGAACCGAAGCTGGTCGAGACATCGCGCAAGGACTTCGTCGCCGAGTACGAGGGTCAATCGTCGGTGAAGACGGCGCGGACCATCGACCGGGCCCTCGGCGGAGTTCTGTTCATCGACGAGGCGTACACGCTGGTGCAGGAGCGCGACGGGCGTGCCGACCCGTTCGGCACCGAGGCGTTGGACACGCTGCTGGCGCGTATGGAGAACGACCGCGACCGGCTGGTCGTCATCATCGCGGGCTACAGCGCCGACATCGACCGCCTGCTGGAGGTCAACGACGGTCTGCGATCCCGGTTCTCCACCCGGGTCGAGTTCGACTCCTACTCCCCGGACGAGATCGTCGAAATCGCCAAGGTGCTTGCCGCATCCAATGATTCGACGCTCAGCGAGGAGGCGGGCAAGCGGGTGCTTGAGGCCGCCACTCTGCTGAGCCAACGCAGCCTCAATGGCAAGCCCGCACTAGACATCGCGGGCAACGGGCGTTACGCCAGGCAGCTGGTCGAGGCCGGTGAGCAGTACAGGGACATGCGCCTGGCCCGCTCGCTCGAATTCGACAGCCTCGGCGTCGAGCAGCTCAGTGAGATCAACGGTGAAGACATGACCGAAGCCATCGATGCCGTGCACGCACGGCTGAGCATCGTCGAGTAGAACCATGGCCGGCTTCCGACTCACCACCAAGGTCCAGGTCAGTGGCTGGCGGTTCCTGCTGCGCCGGGTCGAGCACGCCATCGTGCGCCGCGACACCCGGATGTTCGACGACCCATTGCAGTTCTACAGCCGGGCAGTGTCATTGGGCATCGTGATCGCGGTGTTGGTGTGCCTCGGCGCTGCGCTGTTGGCCTACTTCAAGCCGCTCGGCAAGCGCGGCGGAGACAACCTGCTCGTCGACCGCACCACCAACCAGCTGTACGTGGTGATGGGCGGAACCAATCTTCTGCACCCGGTGTACAACCTGACCTCGGCGCAGCTGGTGCTCGGCCATCCTGGCACGCCGAGCGCGGTGAAGTCCGACGAGCTGAACCGGATGCCGAAGGGTCAGCCGATCGGCATCCCCGGCGCGCCCTACGCCACTCCGGTGTCCACGGCTGCCAATTCGACGTGGACGTTGTGCGACACCGTCACCAAGCCGGAAAGCGTTGCACCGACGGTCAATTCATCCATCATCGTCCTGCCGCTCGTGCTCGACGGGTCAGTCGGCGCCATGCGCTCGGATCAGGGCGTGCTGGTGTCCTATCAGGACAAGGACTGGTTGGTCACCGACACCGGCAGGCACGCGATCGAATTGGCCGACCGCGCCGTCACGTCGGCCGTGGGGATTCCCGTGACGGCAAAGGCAACCCCCATTTCGGAGGGACTGTTCAATGCCCTACCCAATGCCGGTCCGTGGCAGCTTCCGCAGATACCCGCCGCGGGGGCGCCGAACGACGTTGGCCTGCCGGCGAACCTGGTCATCGGATCGGTCTTCCAAACCGTGACGGATTCGGACGAACAGAAGTACCTGGTGCTGCCCGACGGGGTGGCCAAGGTCAACGACACGACGGCAGCGGCGTTGCGCGCCACGAATTCCTACGGGCTGATCACCCCGCCGTCGGTGGAGTCCAGCGACGTGGCGAAGATCCGCGAGGAGGTCTACACGTCACCGCTGCCGGACAAGCCGCTGGAGATCCAACTGCGTGACGATGCGCCGACACTGTGCTGGTCGTGGGAGCGGGAACCGGGCGACCAGTCGCCCAAGACCACTGTCGTCATCGGACGCCACCTGCCGATAGCAGCAGGCTCGCTGAACACCGGCATCGAGCAGATCGGTGGCGACTCAACGGTGTTCATCGATGGCGGCCAGTACATCCGACTGCAGTCACCGGATCCACGCTACGGCGAGAGCCTCTACTACATCGATCCGCAGGGCGTGCGGTACGGGCTCGCCGACGACGACACCGCCAAGGCCCTTGGGCTGTCGGCGCCGAAGACCGCCCCGTGGCAGGTGGTGGGCCTGCTCGTCGATGGTCCGGTGTTGTCCAAGCAGGCAGCACTGCTCGAGCACGACACGCTGCCCGCCGACCCCAATCCGCGCAAGGTCGGCGACCCGAATGCCGTACCGGCGGCACGTCCAGGAGGTGGGGGATGACTACCAAGAAATTCACTCCAACCATCAAGCGGGGACCGCGACTGACGCCTGGCGAGATCAACGTGACACCGCCCGAGGACCTCGGCATCGAGATCCCGCCGTCGGGCGTCCAGAAGATCCTGCCGTACGTGATGGGCGGCGGCATGCTCGGGATGATCGCGATCATGATCTTCACCGGCGTGCGACAGCTTTCGCCGTACATGCTCATGATGCCGTTGATGATGATCATGGGCACCGTTGGCTTCATGGCCGGTGGTGGCCCGGGCGGCAAGAAGGTGCCCGAGATCAACGCCGACCGCAAGGAGTATCTGCGGTACCTCTCCGGTCTGCGGACCCGTGTGACCTCGTCGGCTGCCGCGCAGGTGACGTTCTTCAACTATCACGCACCGCATCCCGAGGATCTGCTGTCGATCATCGGCACCAACCGGCAGTGGTCGCGTCAGGTCAACCACGACTTCTACGCCGCCGCCAGGATCGGGCTCGGGTCAGAGGCTGCCGTCGACCGGCTGCTCAAGCCCGCCGTCGGCGGTGAACTTGCGGGCCCGCAGGCCGCACCGCAGCCGCACCTCGAGCCGGTCAGCCACATGTGGTTGACTAAGTTCCTTCGCACCCACGGCCTGATTCACGACTGCCCGAAACTCGTTCAGCTGCGTACGTTTCCGACCATCGCGATCGGCGGTGACCCGGCGGCCGCGGCTGGACTGATCACCGCGATGGTGTGCCATCTCGCGGTGTTCCATCCGCCGGACCTGCTGCAGATCCGGGTCCTTACCGACAACCCCGGGGACCCCGAGTGGGCCTGGCTCAAGTGGTTGCCGCACGTGCAGCACCAGACCGACACCGATGCCTCCGGCGCGACGCGTCTGGTGTTCACCCGACCCGACGGGCTGAGCGATCTGACCGCGCGCGGCCCGCACACGGCCGACTCGACGCCCAGCGGCCCCTATGTCGTCGTCATCGACCTCACCGGAGGCAAGGCCGGCTTCCCGGCAGACGGCAGGGCCGGCGTCACCGTGATCACGCTCGGCAACCACCGCGGTTCGGCCTACCGCATCCGGCTCGACCCCGACGGTTCTGCCGACGACCGGCTGCCCAATCAGAACTTCCGGCTGGTGACCGACGTGGCGGACAAGCTCACCCCGGCACAGGCTGGCCGCATCGCACGCAAGCTCGCGGGCTGGTCCATCACCGGCACGATCATCGACAAGAGCATCCGGGTGCAGAAGAAGGTAGCCACCGAGTGGCACCAACTGGTCGGGGCGCAGACCATCGAGGAAGTGACGCCCAATCGGTGGCGGATGTTCAGCGACCTCGACCAGGACCGGCTTCGCATTCCGTTCGGGCACGAGCTGAAGACCGGCGAGATCCAGTACCTCGACATCAAGGAGGGCGCGGAATTCGGTGCGGGCCCACACGGAATGCTCATCGGCACCACCGGTTCCGGCAAGTCGGAATTCCTTCGCACGCTTATCCTTTCGCTAGCCGCCACACACCATCCGGACCAGGTCAACCTGCTGCTGACCGACTTCAAGGGTGGTTCGACGTTCCTCGGCATGGAGAAGCTGCCGCACACCGCGGCGGTGGTCACCAACATGGAGGAGGAAGCCGAGCTGGTCGGCCGCATGGGTGAGGTGCTGACCGGCGAACTGGATAGGCGGCAGTCGATCCTGCGCCAGGCCGGTATCCAGGTCGGGGCGGCCGGTGCGTTGTCGGGCGTCGCCGAGTACGAGAAGCACCGCGAACGGGGCGCCGATCTGGCACCGCTGCCGACACTGTTCGTCGTCGTCGACGAGTTCGCCGAGCTCTTGCAGAATCATCCCGACTTCATCCAGCTCTTTGACCGGATCTGTCGGGTCGGCCGATCGCTGCGCGTGCACTTGCTGCTCGCGACGCAATCGCTGAACACCGGCGGCGCACGCATCGACAAGCTGGAACCCAACTTGACCTATCGCATCGCGCTGCGGACCACCAGTTCGGCTGAATCCAAGATGGTGATCGGAACGCCTGAGGCGCAATACATCACGAACAAGGAGAGCGGCGTCGGCTTCCTGCGGGTCGGCATGGAGGATCCGGTGAAGTTCCACAGCGTCTTCACCGGTGTGAACTACGTGCCGACGCCGGTCGATGACGGCGGCGAGGTGGTGCCCAAACACGCCCCGGTGAGCAAGGTGCGGATCCGCCAGTTCACCGCGGCGCCGATCGCGGAGGCGGTGACCCAGTGAGCACCGAATCCGAGCAGCGGGTGTTGCGCGAAGTCGTCCTCGAACAGCTGACCACCGGTGAGATCCGCGCGTATCGGATGTGGTTGCCACCGTTGACCGAACCGACGCCGGTCAACGAACTGGTGGAGCGTGACCATCATCGGTTACTGCGTTTCGGCCTTGGCATCATGGACGAGCCGCGCAGGCACCGGCAGGAGGTGTGGGGCGTCGACGTGTCGGCAGCGGGAGGGAACATCGCGATCGGCGGCGCGCCGCAGACCGGGAAGTCGACGTTCCTGCAGACGATGATGCTATCGGCCGCCGCTTCCCATACGCCTCGTCAGGTGCAGTTCTACTGCATTGACCTTGGCGGCGGTGGACTCATGTATCTGGAGGACCTGCCCCACGTCGGCGGCGTCGCAACGCGGTCCGAGCCAGACCGAGTGAACCGCATGGTGGCGGAGATGAAAGCCGTTCTGCGCCAACGTGAAGCGCTGTTCAAGCAGTACCGCGTTGGCTCGATCGCGATGTATCGCCAACTGCGCGACGACCCCAATCATCCGGCGTCGGCGGATCCTTTCGGCGACGTGTTCCTGGTGATCGACGGATGGCCTGCGTTCGTCTCGGAATTCCCCGACCTCGAGCCGGTGGTTCAAGACCTGGCGGGACAGGGACTGGCATTCGGCGTGCACACGGTGATATCGACGCCGCGCTGGACGGAGTTGAAGGCCCGGGTTCGCGATTACCTCGGAATCAAGATCGAATTCCGCCTCGGCGACATCAACGAGACGCAGGTCGATCGCATGACCCGCGACATCCCGGTCAACCGACCCGGCCGCGCGATCTCGATGGAGAAGCACCATCTGATGATCGGGGTGCCACGCCTGGACGGAGTGCACAGCGCGATGGACCTGGTGCCCGCCATCACGGCAGCAGTTCAGCAGATCGGAAACCTGCACACCGACGAGGCGCCGAAGATCAGGGTGCTGCCCGACCGTATCTACCTGCGCGAACTCGACCCGACACCGCCCAGTCCGGACTCCGATTACCGCACCAGGTGGACGATCCCGATCGGCATTCGCGAGGCCGACCTTTCGGTAGCGCACACTGCGATGCACACCTCGCCGCACTTGCTGATCTTCGGGGCGCCGAAGTCCGGGAAGACGACCATTGCCCATGCCGTCGCATCGGCCATCTGCGCGCGCAACAGCCCGCAGCAGGTCAGGTTCATGCTGGCCGACTACCGGTCGGGCCTGCTGGACGCCGTTCCGCATAGCCACCTGCTCGACGCGTTCGCGATCAACCGAAACAACGCGGCTCTCGAGGAAGCGATCAAGGCGCTGGCCGCCAATTTGCAGACCCGTCTGCCACCGGCCGACCTCACCACCACCCAGCTTCGGTCGCGGTCGTGGTGGAAGGGTCCGGATGTGGTCCTCCTCGTCGATGACTGGCACATGGTGGTGGCCGCAGGTGGCCCGTTCGGACCGATGACACCTTTGACGGCACTGTTGCCGGCAGCCGCCGACATCGGGCTACACATCGTCGTCACTTGCCAGATGAGCCAGGCCCAGCGAGCGTCGATGGACAAGTTCGTCGGGGCTGCATACGGCGCGGGTTCGCCGACGCTGTTCCTGTCCGGAGAGAAGATGGACTTCCCGACCAGCGAGTTCAAGCTCAAGCGGCGCCCGCCTGGCCAGGCACTTCTGCGGTCACAGGACGGCAAGGAAGTCATCCAGGCGGCCTACGTGGACCCCCCTGAAGAAGAAGTGTTACCACCACCCCTTACGGACCGGTAGAATTTTCGCAGACGTACAGCAACGCTTTTGGCAACTCGCCAGCAAAGGGATCGGGGGATCGATTCCACGGGGGAGCAAGCAACCGCTCCAGCACGGGTCTTGGACCCTCTATGCAGTGATTTCGAATTACGTGAGGAGTAAGGGCAAATGCAACCCTTGGAGCACAATCCGGGTGCCATCGGAGTCGGTTCTCAGGTCGTCGCAAATGGCGCGCGTGGTCTTGCGACCGGCATGGCGGCGACTACCGAGGCCAGCGCTTTGGTCCCCGCAGGCGCAGAGGAAGTTTCGGTGCAGGCCGCCATGGCGTTCGCGACCGAGGCGCTCGAGGCCAATGCGCTGAATGCCTTCGCTCAGGAAGAACTTGCGCGCACGGGTGCTGCATACATCGAATCGGCGGCGATCTACAACGCTGTCGACGGGTCCGGTGCAGCTGCTCTTTCCTAAATGACATTCGTGTCGTAATAACAACCCGACAACCAAGAAAGATCGAGCCCAGCAAATTATGTCCGCAGTGCCCGCAATGTTGGCGATGTTCTACGGAGCCTTGCCACCAGAGGTGAACACAGCCAGGTTGATGGCTGGAGCCGGCGAAGCGCCGATGTTCCAGGCAGCAGCCGGCTGGGAGACCCTCGCGATCTCACTGGAGACTCAGGCCGAGGAGCTTGCCGCCAGCTTGGTCTCTCTGCAGAGTTCGTGGCAGGGCTCGGCCAGCCAGCAGGCCGTCGACGCGACCACGCCAATGGTGGTCTGGCTGCGTACCACGGCGTTGCAGGCGCAGAAGCGGGCGATGCAGGCCATAGCGCAGGCCAACGCCTACATGATGGCGGCAGTCACCACGCCGCCAATACCCGAGATCGAGATGAACCACATCACGCACGGCGTGCTCGAGGCCACCAACTTTCTTGGGGTCAATGCGGTGCCGATCGGGGTCAACGAGGCCGACTACTTCGTCCGGATGTGGAACCAGGCCGCCGCCGTGATGGAGGCCTATCAGGCCGAGACCTCCATGAACACGGTGTTCGAGCCGATCCCGCCGATGAAGCCCATGGTCGTGCCCGGCGTCGGGGAAAGTTCAGCCGCGATGGCGATCGGCGAGAACGTCGCGATGATGGGCGGCGCGATCATCCGCGAGGCGACGTTCGCTGCGGTGACCGCCCAGGGCTCGATGCAGGTCGCCGGGCTGGCGGGGGGTAATGCGCTCAGCCAGGGAAGCATGGCCGCCACCCGGGCCGAGGGCGCTTCGCAACAGGCGCAGAACGGCTCACAACAGGCGAGTTCGCAGGCGGACAAGCCGCAGCAGGGTATTCAGATGGCCACCCAGATGGTCTCGCAGATGGGTTCCATGGCCGCGCAGGTGCCCCAAACGCTCGGGCAAATGGTGACGCAGCCCGTGCAGCAGATGAGCCAGCCGCTCCAACAGGTAACGCAGATCTTCAGCCAGATGGGTAGCGGTTTCGGCTCCGACAAGGGTGCTCAGATCGGCCTGATCGGCGCCAGTCCGATGTCGAATCATCCGTTGGCGGGCGGTTCGGGTGCCGGTATGGGCGCTGGGTTGGTACGGGCGGCGTCGCTGCCCGGTATGGGCGGCTCGGCGGCCCGAACGCCGTTGATGTCCAGCCTCGTAGCTCAGCCAGTCGAAGCCCTCCCGACTCCAATGGCGATCGTGCCGGGCGCGGCGGCGGGTGGCAGCGGGGCCGGATCTGCACCGGTCGGCAACTCGGGTGGCGCCGGTGGCGGCCCGATGGCAGCGGCTGGCCACGGCAGCAAGGGTGGCGCCGGCTCCAAGACCGGGCTGCTTGCGCCCACCCTCCTCCCGCAGGACTTGGGCGAGGACGAAGAAGACGACTGGTAGTCGTCGATACAAGACTTCCCGGCCCAGGGGGGCTGGAAGACTCGCCATTCCCTTGGTGAGGACATGAAAGGAAGGTATGCAGAAATGGGTCAACCGTTGCAGACAGACTCTGCTGTCCTGGCCAGTGAGGCCAGCAACTTCGAGTCAATCTCGGCGTCACTGCAGGGCGTGATGGGTCAGGTCGACTCGACCGCAGGCTCGATGCAGATGCACCTGCAGGGCCTGTCCGGCACCGCTGCGCAGGCAGCGTTCGTCAGGTACCAGGAGGCCGCGCAGGTTCAGAAGGCCGCGCTCGACGAGATCTCGGCCAACATCCACACCGGTGGGGTGCAGTACGTCTCGACGGACGAGGACCAGGGTTCCGCGCTCGGCCAGACCATCCCGCATATCGGCATCTGACCACGACAACCAGCCAACAGAATCGGAGAAATCATGAGTGAACAGGTATGGAATTTCGCCGCGATCGAGGCGTGCGCCGGCGAAGTGCAGGGCTATGCAGCTGCGGTACACGGATTGCTCGACGAGGGCACTGCCTCGCTCGGCAGACTGCAAGCTGCGTGGCAGGGCTCAGCGCAGGGCGCCTACGAGAGTGTGCAGATGCGTTGGAACAATGCATCCACTGAACTGAATGCGGCGCTGCAGAATCTCGCGCAGACTATCAGCGAAGCGGGTCAGACGATGGCTCACACCGAGTCCGGAGTCGCAGGCTCCTTCAGCGCGTAGCCAACCGAGCATCGAGGTGGGCGGAACGGTTCAATTCGACTCCGCCCACCTCAGCTCGTGCCGCACCGTGAACCAACCCTTGAGAGGTTTCCATGTCGGCCGACTATGACCGGCTCTTCCACTCCCCGGACGCCACGCCGCCCGAAGAGGAGACAGCAGCCGTCGACCGCGACTCGGTAGCGCCCGGCAACGCCGGACCCATGCCGACACACGCGGCACGCCCTGAAGCGCCGTCGGCGCCCACGTCGGGCCCCATGCCCGTCGCGCCGCCGCCGAAGACCGCCGTGGCGGCCGCGCCACCGCCGCGCCCGGCCGAGGTCACCAGTCAGATGAGGCCAACCCAAGCCACCGGGCAGCAACGGGTACCGAACGGCATGATGCGCGTGCCGCAGGGTGCGCCGACGACCGGAGCCCGCTACGAGCAGGCCCGTCCCGCTCCGGCGCCCCAAGCGCGGCAGGCGCCCGCACCCGCGCCGTCACAACACTTCGCCGAACCGCAATCCGAGAACCGGGTGGCGTGGACGACGGCTCAGCAGGTGCCGGGCCAGCCTGCTCCCACGTCGGCGGCGACCATCGGTAATCACCGCGCCATCGACGCCCTCTCACATGTCGGCGTGCGCTCGGCAGTGAAGATGCCGTCACAGCGCGGCTGGCGGCACATGATCTACGTGTTGACGCGGATCAATCTCGGGTTGTCGCCGGACGAGATCTACGAATTGGATCTGCACACGCGGATCCGCCGCAACGCCCGCGATTCCTACCAGATCGGTGTCTTCGGCCTGAAGGGCGGCGTCGGCAAGACCGCGGTCACCGTGGCGCTTGGCTCGGAGTTGAGCAGGGTTCGCGGCGACCGCATCCTTGCCGTCGACGCCGACCCCGACGGCGGCAACCTGGCCGACCGCGCGGGCAGGCAGTCCGCCGCGACCGTCTCGGATCTGTTGTCGGACAAGGAACTCAGCCGCTACAACGACATCCGCGCCTACACGAGCATGAACGCCGCGAACCTCGAGGTGCTGTCGTCCGAGGAGTACAGCGGAGCGCGCCGCGAGTTCAACGACGAGGACTGGAACGGCGCTGTCGGCATCGTGTCGAGGTACTACAACCTCGTCCTCGCCGACGGTGGCGCAGGTCTCTTCCAGCCTGCCTCTCGCGGCGTGCTGTCCACCGTGTCGGGTCTGGTGATCGTGGCCAGCGCATCGATCGACGGCGCGCGGCAAGCCGCCGTCACGATGGACTGGTTGCGGCAGAACGGATACCAAGATCTGCTCGGCCGGTCGTGTGTGGTGATCAACCACGTCGTGCCCGGCAAGCCGAACATCGACGTCGCGGATCTGGTCGAGCAATTCGAACGTCACGTCCCGCCGGGCCGCGTGATCGTGTTGCCATGGGACAAGCACATCGCCGCGGGCACGGAGATCCAGCTCGACCTGTTGGGCAAGACGTTCCGACGGCGGATCACCGAACTCGGCGCCGCGCTATCGGATGACTTCGACAGGCTCGAGCGTCGTTGACCACCACGGCCGCCGCACCGAGCACACCGGGCGTGACGCCCGGAAGGCCGTCGACGACCCGTGTCACGGTTCTGACGGGCCGTCGCCTGACCGATCTGGTTCTCCCGGCGTCCGCGCCGATCGAGACGTATGTCGACGAAGCGGTGGAGGTGCTGGCCGAGCTTCTCGACGACACCCCGCCTGAGGTACTGGCCGGCTTCGACTTCAAGGCCCAAGGGGAGTGGGCGTTCGCGCGTCCGGGTGCCCCGCCGATCAAGGCGACCGAGTCGCTCGACGACGCAGGGGTGGTCGACGGGGCGCTCGTCACCCTGGTTTCTGTCAGCCGTACCGAGCGTTACCGGCCACTCGTCGAGGACGTCATCGATGCCATCGCGGTGCTCGATGAGTCACCGGAGTTCGACCGCACGGCACTGAATCGCTTCGTCGGCTTGGCGATTCCGGCGGTGTGCCTGGTGATCACCGGCGCCGCATTGCGCGCATGGTCGGACACCGGGCACGACTGGTGGTGGGCGCTAGCCCTGGGTCTCATCGGCTTGGGCGCGCTCGTCGGAAGCATCATGGCCAGGACGCGCTACCACAATTTCGACATGGCCGAGAGCCTGCTGATCGCATCCGTTCCGCTGCTGGCGGGTGCGGCGGCGTTGGTCGTTCCGTTGCCTGCCGGCATCAGCGGGCTCGGCGCTCCGAACGTGGCAGGTGCCGCGGCCGTGGCTCTGCTTCTCGTGTTGGCCACGCGGGGTGGGCCGCGCAAGCGCGCCGAGGTCGCGTCGTTCAGCGCGGTGACGGCCGTCGCGATCACAGCCGCGGCGGTCGCCTATGGGTATGGATGGCAGTACTGGGTGCCCGCCGGAGCGATCGCCTTCGGCCTGATCGTCGTCACCAACGCGGCGAAGCTGACCGTCGCCGTTGCCCGCATCGCGCTGCCGCCGATACCGGCCCCCGGCGAGACGGTGTCCAATGATGAACTGCTCGACCCGGTTTCGAGTCCAGATCCCTCCGATGAGGAGTCCCCGACCTGGCAGGCGATCATCGCGTCGGTGCCCGAGTCGGCGGCCCGCCTCACCGAGCGCAGCCACCTCGCAAGGCAGCTGCTGGTGGGGTTCGTCACCGCGGGTGCGCTGGTGCTCGCGCTCGGCTCGATCGCCGTGGTCGTACAGGGGCACTTCTTCCTGCACAGCCTGATCGTGGCCGGTTTGGTTACCGCGACGTGCGCCTTCCGGTCACGCCTCTATGCCCAACGGTGGTGCGCCTGGGCGCTTTTGGCGGCGACGGTGTTGATCCCGACCGGCGTCACCGTCCGACTGTGCCTGTGGTACCCGGAGAGCGCGTGGTTGGTGTTGAGCATCTACGCCGCGGTTGCGTTGGTCGCGTTGATCCTGGTGGGTGCGACCGACGGCGTGCGGCGGATGTCGCCGGTGAGCAAGCGAATTCTCGAACTGCTGGACGGTGCGGCGATCGCTGCCGTGATCCCCATGCTGCTGTGGATCGCCGGCGTGTACGACATCCTTCGGAACCTGCGGTTCTGATGCCCGCGTTCCGCGCCAGGGAATGCAGCAGAGCCGCGGCCTTGAGATGTAGGTCTGGGTAGGCATCCTCGCCGAACACCGACGCGCGGGGTCGTGCCAACGCAGATTCGAGTAAGCCGTAGTCGCCGAACCGGAGTGATACCACGCCAGGCTGGTGGTTATGCGCCGTCGTCCAGATCCGACGTGATTTCGGCAACCGCCGCGTCGAGGCGTTCGCGATCCGCATCGATCGACGCGGACGCAATGGATGTCGCGTTCTGCAACGCCTCGTTGACCCGCCCCTCGACCGTCGCTACGCCCAGGCGCAGCAGACCGTCCTCGATGAACACGTCGGTCAACCAGTGGTGCCCGTTGAGGGTGACCTCGACGGTCTCCGTTTCGTCGGTCGCCGTGAAGGACACCGTGTTCATCTTCGCCAGTTGGTCGTCCATCAGCGACTGCAGCCGCTGCGCCTGCTTCAACACTGCGGCGACCTGGGGATGCATCTCCTCGGTCAACTGGAGTCCTTGTCTTCCTGGACTTCCCTACGGCGGCGAAGGCCGATGATGGCCTCGGTGTGCGGGCGATCCTCCGTGTAGATGTCCTCGTCGGGTGCGAGGCCTGGCGTGCGCTTCCTCTCCTTGCCGCCCTGGCCTTGGCCGGCGCCGTGCATCGGCATGCCGCCACCCATTCCGCCCATGCCGCCGCCCGCCGCGCCGGCAGCACTCGGGCCGGCAGCCGCTCCGGGCCCGCCGGCCGACGTACTTGGCCCGACGGACGAGCCACCGACGTTGGGCTGCAACCCCATTTGAGGGATTCCGCCGCCGCCGGAGCCTCCGCCCGCTCCGCCACCGCTCGCCGCCGCGGGCCGCAGGCTCGGATCATCAGTCGGTATCTTCGGCACGCCCTTTGGCCCTCCGCTCGGCAGACCGCTGGGCAGTCCGCCGCCCGCGGGCGATCCACCCCCAGGCGGAGAGCCGCCACCTGAAGGGGATCCACCGCTGGAAGGTGAGCCGCCGGAAGGCGAGCCGCCACCTGATGGGGAGCCGGCGCCCGCGGGGGCCTGCGCGGACAGTGGCGATGCTGGTGGCGCCGCCGCTGGTGGCGCTCCGCGCGGTGACCCTTGGCCCGGCCCACCCGGCGCCCCAGGCGCGTTGCCGTCGGATCCAGGAGTCTTCCGCGGGTCACCGTTGGACGCCACGGGTGTGTTTGGAACTCCACTCGGGGGTGGCGGCGTGCTCGGCTTGACGGGGTGCGGGGCTGCCTCACCTGCATAGCCCTTCCGGATCTCCTCGGATTCCTTCTGGAGCTGCTCCATCTGAAGGCCCAGGTTGCGCGCCGCACTGCCGCCGTTGGCGACTGCCGCAGGCATCTGAGCTTTCAGCGCTTCGTACTGTTGGTAGACCTCGGTGTGCTTGATGAGTGTCTTGACGTGCGCGTCCGAAATGCGCATGGCCTCACCTGCGAGCGCCTTCCAAGCAGAACCGAGTTCGGACAACCAATGTCCGTACTCGTTGAACTTGCCGTACGCCTCCTCGGCTGCCTCGCCTTCCCAGTTCTGGATCTTGACCTGAAAGGTCTCCGCAGATTTCTCGAGGGCGGCGCCGTTGGCCCTCCACGCCACTGCCGCCTCGCGCAGCGATGCGCCGTGATCACCCATCGAGAGCGCCTGTTGCGCCTTCTCCACGTCGAGGTACTCGTCGGAGCTCAATCCGAGCGGACTTCCCATCGGCGCCGGCGGTGTCGGCTCGGGAATCGTGTTGGTCTTCGGCATGACCGGCGTGGCCGGGGGTCCCACCCCATCGATGTTCGCCTTCCATGCGGCGTCGATGTCGTCGTAGGCCCGGGCGACCGAGCGCAGCGACTCCGCGAGCCGCGTCCCCTCGAGATGACCGTAGTTCTGGTTCTGATAGAGAAAACTGGCGTTTTGGCTGAGGTTGCCGACCGCGGTCTTCGAGAGATGCAGCTGATCCGGCGGCACGACGAGGGGGTTGTCCGTGAGCGGGTTGCTCCAATGCAGTGACTCGATCTGAACCGCCTTGGCGACTAGATCGACCGTGTCGACCCGCAATTCCCCCGTCATTTCCCCTCCTCGGAAATCCAGCGTACGCGCCTCAGCAAACCGCGGATCATTGTTCCAGGGCCATCTGGTAGCGGCTCTCCTCGCGAGGATTGATCAGCCGGATGGGCAGCTGACGGTGCCGCGGCGTGTCGATGAAGTTGCTTCGCAGCACTACCCGGCCCACACCGGGATGCGGGCCGAGGTAGGTGGTGGCGTTGGGCCACGCCACCTTGGCGACCTGGCCGATGCGTGCGTTGATGAACCCAGCGAACTCCCGGAACTGCGGACCGAGGGTGACCACGGCGCCGGAGGCGGCCGACCGCACGACGAACTGAGTGAACAGCCGCGCGTCGCCGAGGTTGATGCTCACGTCGACGTCGTCGAACGGCATGTACACCGGGTACCGATCGGCGGTCTCGCCGACGAGCACGCCCGCCGAGCCGATCGGCAGCTCGTAGTGCCGGTCGGTCAGCGGGCTGAGGCCCTGCAGTGCGGCTGCCCGCTGACCCCCGAAGAGGCACGAAAAGCCGCGCGGCGTAGACGGATTCGCGAGCGTCGTCAATAGCACCGTCGTCGTCGGGGCCGTTCCCGGGCGCACCCGGACCCTGGTGATCGTGTGATCTGCGCGGGCGGACCACCAGACGTCGGGCCCACCGGCGGCCGTGTACGCCGCGGTGAACGTGCTGCGGCCCTTGATCGACGACCAGCTCTCGCGCTCGAAGCTGATCTCCGTCGCCCTGTCGAAGTCGTCGAAGCTACGCCCGCACCGCGCGTCGATCCCCTTGCTGGCCAACTGATCCGCGATCCGGGTCGTCGACGAGACGAGGTATCGAGCCAGCCCGGCGACGCCCACGTCACGTCGCTGAGCAGACTTGCCCGTCTCCTCGGGCAGTGCCCGGAGCACGATCCACGTGCGGCGGTTGGCCGGCGCAGGGTAGGGACCGACCACTTGCTCGTAGAGCGCGACGAGGCTCGACGGCGCGGTCTTACCCATCCGGTACCCCGCAGAGACGATGTCGGCGTCCAGGTCGGGACAGTATGCGGCGATGAGCTGTTCGACGAGCCTGGTGTCGACGACGTCGTCGGTGTAGGCCTCGCCGGTGACGATGACCGTCGGTGTGAAGGGCCGCGGAATCAGCTCGATCACCGAGATCAGGTGATCGTCCTGCCACCGCACCGCGACGTGATCGCCGGGAATCACGGTGGATCCGACGGCCGGCGCCGACGGGGGTTCCGGGGCGGTCTTGTAGCGCCGCCGCCAGGAGAAGATCGCCGTGAACCAGCCGGTGAGCCTGCGGCCACGCACGGTGAGCACCACCGAGATCGCGACGATGACGGCAAGCGTGACGCCCATCCAAAGTAGGTTCAGCGGAACGAAGATCGCGATCAATGCCGGAATCAGCACCGCCGCCCACAGCAGGTGACCGGTGGTGATGCGGAGGCCGAACTGCGCAAGGAATGCCTTCATCGACGCCTCAGTGCGCGACGGGCCATCGCACCGATGCCGAGTATCAACGCCAGCGCCGCTCCGGTGATGACGACGATGGTGATCGGTCCCCGGTCCGGCGGCGGGATGTACACCGGCGGCGGCAGTTGCTTCACCTTGTACGGAATGGTCTTCGGGCCTGGAGGCACGTCCCAGGTCAGTGCGGCGACGGGATCGATGACGCCTGCGCCGACGTAGTTGTCAACTCCGCCACCGGGATGCCTCGAGGTGGCGGTGATCCGGTTCATGATCTGCGCGGGGGTCAGGTCGGGGAACCGTTGCTTGAGCAGCGCGGCCAGGCCAGACACGTACGCAGCGGCGAAGGAGGTGCCATTGATGGGGACCGGGCCGTCCTGTCCCTGCAGCGCGTTCACCGGGTTGCCGTCGTATCCGAGCGCGGTGATGTTCTCGGCGGGTGCGGCGGCGCCCACCCACGGGCCGGACATCGAAAACGTGCTCGGCTGGCCGTTCTGAGCGATGCCGCCGACCGTGAGCACCAGCGGCGAGTACCACGCGGGCGAGACGATGGTCTGCACCTGCTTCCAGCCCCGTGGATCAGCCGGCATCGACGGGTCGGGTGGCGGGTTCTGATTGCAGTCCTGCCCGGTGTTGCCCGCCGCGACGACGATGACGGCGCCCTTGACGTTGACGGCGTACTCGATCGCTGCGCCGAGTCCGGTCTCGTTGATGGGTCGGGTGATTTTGTAGCAGGCCGCCTCGCTGATGTTGATCACCTGCGCGCCCAGGTTTGCCGCGTGCACGATCGACCGGGCCAGGCTGCGCAGCGAACCCGCCGTTTGCGTGGTGTTGGGGTCGTTCGGATCGGTGCGCGAGCCCGTGGGTTGGAAGTTGTCCGACGTCTGCCGCAGCGAAAGGATGCGGGCGTCGGGCGCCACCCCGATGAAGCCGTCGGTGGGCGCGGGCCGTCCCATGATGATCGACGCGGTGAGCGTGCCGTGCGAATCGCAGTCGGACATTCCGTTGCCGCCTGCGTCGACGAAGTCTCCTCCGGGAAGGGCGGGCACGCGCGGTGATCCGTTCACGCCCGTGTCGATGACGGCGACAGTTACTCCTTCGCCCGTTGCGAACTTCTGTGCATCGGCGAGCCGAAGATAGTCGCTCGCCCACGGCTTGTCGGCGAAGTTGGCTCCGGGGAACACCGTCGGCGCCGAGCAGACTCGTCGTTGCTCGGTGGGCTGATCCGGGCCCGTCTCATCTGGTGGCAGGGCCGCCGGATCGATCGTGGGCGGTTCGATCGCGAACGCAGGGGGTGCGCTCACCAACGCCAGGATCAGCGCAGCGAGAAGGACACCGATGCGACGCAGCATTCGTCACCCCCCTCGACGACCAACCCACCCACGCTGTGCTGATTCCCCACCAGCAAACTCAATGATGAGCGACTCGCAGCGCATCCTCTGACGTCAAGCCCCCGAACCCTGTGCACTCGGCAATCCTAATGCCGACTGGATGGGCCCAGTTCCGCTTTCTGGTCCGGCTGCCTTTCTGGTCCTGCTACCGGGGAATCGCTCAGGCGTCGAGGTCCTGCTGTACCAGCGCCGCCACGGTGTCGAGCGCTGCTGCATCGTCCGAAGCCACGGTGACCTGGGCGCCATTGCCGGCACCGAGCGTCATGATCATCAGCGCCGAGCCGGCGTCGACCGGCTCACCGCCGTCGAGGGACAGGGTCACCGGGACGCCGGCATTGAGCACGGCTTCGGCGATGACGGCGGCGGGGCGGGCGTGAAGGCCGATCGCGGATCCGACGATGACGGTCTTGGCGGGCATGGGTGTGCTCCTTCTGTGATGGGGTGAGGATGTCAGGCGGCGACGAGTTCGGGGGACGTTTCCGAATCGGTCTTGGGTTTGGCGAACTGCTTGGCGGCGATCACGGCCAGTGCGCTGGCGACGGTCCCGATCAGGATGGCGATGACGAACCAGACGGGCTTGCCGATGGCGAACAGCACGAAGAAGCCGCCGTGCGGAGCGGGTGAGGCCGTACCGGTCGCCATGCAGATCGCGCCTGTGACGGCGCCGCCAAACATCATCGAAGGGATGACGCGCAGCGGATCGGCCGCCGCAAACGGAATGGCGCCCTCGGAGATGAAGCATGCGCCGAGAAGCCATGCGGCACGCCCATTTTCGCGCTCGGGTTCGCTGAACAGCTTCGGCCGCAGCACGGTGGCCAGCGCCATGGCGAGAGGTGGCACCATGCCTGCGGCCATCACCGTCGCCATGATCTCGTAGGAGGCAGTGGTGGCCGCCGCGAGCCCGGTAGTGGCGAACGCGTAGGCGGCCTTGTTGACCGGACCGCCGAGGTCGAAGCACATCATCAGGCCGAGGATGACGCCGAGCAGGACGGCCGACGTTCCGGTCATGCCGTTAAGCCAGTTGGTCAGGGTGGTGTTGACCCAGGCCAGCGGACGGCCGAGCAGCAGGAACATCACCAAGCCGACGGCCAACGATGCGAACAGCGGAATGATGACGACGGGCATGAGCCCCCGGAACCATTTCGGCACTTTGATCCCGCTGATCCAGAGCGCTGTGAAGCCCGCGACCAGGCCGCCCACGATGCCGCCGATGAAGCCGGCGCCGACGAACCCGGCCACCGCACCCGCGGTGAAGCCCGGTGCGATGCCGGGCCGATCGGCGATGGCGAACGCGATGTATCCGGCCAGCGCGGGTATGAGGAACTGGAAGGCGAGGCCGCCGAGGGCGAACATGACGGCGCCGAGATACTGCAGCAGCCCGCCGCTGGGTAGATCGGTCAACGAGTTGGTGAGGGCGATGATGTTGCCCAGCTTCTGCGTCTCGCCGTCCGGGGTAGTGGCCATGTCGGTGCCGCCGAACAGGAACCCGAGTGCGATGAGCAGACCGCCCGCGGCCACGAACGGAATCATGTAGCTGACGCCAGTCAGCAGGATCTGCCGAGTTCGGGTGCCCCAACCGACTCCGCCGGACGCGGACGGGCCAGAGGACGACGGCGCGCCCGCCACGCCCTCCACGCGCGCTGCATTCGGGTTGTCAGCGGCCGCAAGGGCTTCGGCGACCATCTTGTCGGGCTCATTGATGGCCCGCTTGACGCCGGATGCGATGACGGGCTTGCCTGCGAACCGTTGGCGGTCCTTGACGCCGACGTCGGTGGCGAAGATGACGGCGCCTGCGGCGGCGATGGTGTCGGCCGGAAGCGGTGTGCTGCCAGACGATCCCTGTGTCTCGACGTGCAGGGTGACGCCGGCATCCTTGGCGGCCAGTGCCAGCGAATCGGCCGCCATGTAGGTGTGCGCGATGCCCGTCGGGCACGCCGTGATCGCCACCAATGTCGGTTTCTCGTCGCGCACGACGGGGGCGGGCTCCGAGGGTGCGGGTGCTGGGTTGACCACGCCCTCGACCAGGTCGACCACCTCCGTGGCCGACGACGCGTTGCGAAGAGACTCGACGAAGTCCTTGCGCACCAATGCTCGAGCGAGGCTGGACAGCAGCTTGAGGTGTTCGGAGCCACCGGATTCTGGCGCCGCGATGAGGAAGGCCAAGTCGGCGGGTCCGTCTGGTGCGCCGAAGTCGACCGGGGGCGACAACCGGGCGAAGCCGATGGTGGCGCCGTCGACGTACGGGGAGCGGCAATGCGGAATGGCGATGCCGCCCGGCAGTCCGGTGGCCGACTGCGCTTCGCGAGCCATCGCGGCGGCGACCAGACCTGCGCGATCGGTGGCACGGCCCGCAGCAGCGAGTCGATCTGCGAGCAGGCCGATGACGGCTTCCCTGTCGCCGCCGGCGTCGACGTCGAGGGCGACAAGGTCGATAGTGGTGATGGACATCTCGCTACTTTCTGATGGGTTACGGCCGAATGGATGCGGGCGTAATCGCATACACCCGAACGGCTTTGAGATCGATCTGCGCAGGCGACGGCAGCGCCGAACCTGGCAGCGCGGCCGCCGCGCTGCCGTAGGCGACGGCCATCTGGAGCCGTTGCGGTGGCTCCGCCCCGCCGACTTCTGCGCGCAGGTAGCCCGCCAGCGAGCTGTCCCCCGCTCCGACGGTGCTGCGCGGCGTGATCGGCGGGGCCGCGGCCATCCAGGCCCCGGTCTGGTCGACGAGCACTGCGCCCGCCGCGCCGAGAGTGACCAACACGGTTCGGGCGCCTCGGTCGATCAGACGCTGCGCGGCCAGCACGACGGGTGCGGGATCGCCTGCGGCGGCGGCCCCTTCGAGCTCGTCCGGCGACGCACCGACCAGCGAGGCGAGCTCCTCGGCGTTGGGCTTGATGACGTCGGGGGCGGCGCGGCCGAACGATTCGGCCAACGCGTCGAGCGGACGGTCGGACGTGTCGACGGCGACCTTGCACGTGGCGGGCAAGAGCGTGGCGACGACCTCGGCGTACCAGTCGTCGGGCATGCCCGGCGGCAGGGAGCCCGAGAGCACCACCCACGACGCGCCAGAGGCGGCATCGACAACGGCTCGGGTAAGGGCGTTTCGCGCGGAGTCGTCGAGCGTCGCCCCCGGCTCGTTGAGTTTGGTTGTGCTGCCGTCGGATTCGGTAATCGTCAGATTGGTGCGGACCGTGCCCGTCATGGGCACGCACTGGAACGCCACACCACTGGATTGCAGCGCCGTGACGATGGGGTCGGTATCCGCGGCGGGTAGGACGGCGACGGCGTCCACGCCGGCCAGGGTGAGGGCGCGCGCCACGTTGACGCCCTTGCCGCCGGGTTCGGTGGTGACGGAGGTGATTCGGTGCACCGCGCCCCGGGTCAATGGTGCGCCGAGTGTGACGGTGCGGTCGATGCTGGGGTTGGGCGTGACGGTGACGATCACGAGGGGTCCTCCGCGATGACGACCTCGACGCCTTCGTCGGTGAGCGTCGTGCGGTCGGCGTCGCTGATCTCACTGTCGGTGATGAGGGTGTCCACACTCGAGATCGGGGCAAAGCTGACGAAGTCCTCGCGGCCGATCTTGGTGGAATCGGCGGCCACCACGACGTAGTTGGCGCACCGGACCATGGCGCGCTTGACCGCGGCTTCCTCGCTGTCGGGTGTGGACAGTCCGTGCCGTGCGCTGATCGCGTTGGTGCCGATGAAGGCGATGTCGACCCGGATGCTGGCGAGCACCCGCAGCGCCTGCTCGCCGACCGCCGCCTGTGTGATGCCGCGTACCCGGCCACCGAGCAACTGCAGCGACACCGAGGGGAAGGTGGCCAGGCGGGCGGCGATCGGTACCGAGTTGGTGACGACGACGAGTTCCCGGTCGGTGGGCATCAGGCCGGCAATGCGAGCGGTGGTGGTGCCCGCGTCCAACAGCACGCTTGCCCCAGTCAGCGGGAAGAATTCGGTCGCGGCCGCGGCGATGGCGTCCTTGTAATCGGCGCGGGTGGAATCCCGCTCGCCCACGCCCGGCTCGACGAGATGTAGAGCGCGCACCGGAACCGCACCACCGTGCACCCGGCGCAGGACGCCGGCCTTGTCAAGGACGGCGAGGTCGCGGCGGACGGTCTCGGTGGTGACGTCGTAGGCCTTGGCCAGTTCGGCGACCGAGGCGCGGCCCTTGCCGATCACCATGGCGGCGATGGCGTCTTGGCGCTCTTCGGCGTACATGACCCTCCGCATGTGTGGGAAATCAGCGATCAGAATGTTGATATATGTTGTTTTACCCTTGACTGTGTTGACTTGTCAATCGTTTCTTGTAATCTGGTTCACATGACCACGCCAACCTCGACGACATCACATGTCGTGTTGCACGGTGTCCCTGCGGTGCGCGGGGTGCAGTACGCACCGGTGATCCGACCCGGCGCGCGTCCGCGGATCGATGACGGTCCGGTCACCGAACTCGATGAAGCGGATCGGCCTGCCGAGGCCGCCCGATTCACCGCCGCGGCCGCAGCGGTGGCCGACCGGCTGCGCGCACGAGCTGGGCACGCCACGGGCGTCGCATCGGAGGTGCTCGCCACCACCGCCACGCTGGCGCAGGACCGGGCGTGGCTGGCGGACGCCGAGAAGCGGATCAACGGCGGCAGTCCCGCCGTGCAGGCAGTGGCGGCGGCGATCGACAAGATCGCGGCGATGTTCACTCAACTCGGCGGAATGATGGCCGAGCGGGTCACCGACCTGCGCGACGTTCGCGATCGCGTCATCGCCGACCTCAGCGGACTGCCCGAACCCGGTGTGCCGGTGCCCGACGTGCCGTCGATCCTGTGCGCCGAGGACCTGGCGCCGGTCGACACCGCGGGCCTGGACGCCGCGCTCGTCGTCGCACTAGCCACCACGCTCGGTGGCCCGACCAGTCACACCGCGATCATCGCCCGCCAACTCGGCATTCCCTGCGTCGTCGCGGTCACCGGCCTCGACGAGGTGCCTGCCGGCACGATGGTGATGGTCGACGGCACGCTCGGCGTCGTCAGCGTCGAGCCGGACGCCGACGCCGCGGCCAGGGCCGTCGCGGCGGCGCGGCAGGAGGCCGACCTCGCCAAGGGCTGGACGGGACCGGGCGCTACCGCCGACGGGCACGTCGTCGCGATCCTTGCCAACGTTCAGGACGGCGCGGCCGCCCGGTTGGCGCGCGAAACTCCTGCCGAGGGCGTTGGGCTGTTCCGCACCGAACTGTGCTTCCTCAACCGGGACACAGAACCCACGGTGGACGAGCAGGCCCAGATCTATGGCGACGTGCTCGAGGCATTCGACGGCCACAAGGTGGTGATCCGGACACTCGATGCCGGGTCGGACAAGCCGCTGAAATTCGTCGGGCACCCGGAGGAGGCCAACCCCGCCATGGGTGTGCGCGGCATTCGCATCGCCGACGCCAACCCCGCGATCCTCACCCGGCAGTTGGAGGCGATCGCCGAGGCGGCACGACGGACCGGCAGCTCGCCGTGGGTGATGGCACCGATGGTCGCGACGCCCGCGGAGGCGGAAGCCTTTGCCGCACAGACTCGCTCGTATGGTCTGACGCCGGGCGTGATGATCGAGGTGCCCGCCGCCGCGTTGCTGGCCGACCGGATCCTCGCCCACGTCGACTTCCTGTCCATCGGCACTAACGACCTGACCCAGTACACGATGGCCGCCGACCGCATGTCGGCTCAACTCGCGATGCTGACCGACCCATGGCAGCCCGCGGTGCTGGCGCTCGTCGCCACGGCGGCGAAAGCCGGTGCCGCGGTGAACAAGCCGGTCGGCGTCTGCGGTGAGGCCGCCGCCGACCCGCTGCTGGCGTGCGTGCTGGTCGGCCTCGGTGTGTCGTCGCTGTCGGCGGCCGCGGCGGCCGTCGCGGGCGTCGGCGCCAAACTCGCCACCGTCACCCTCGCGCAGTGCCGGGCCGCGGCCGATGCGGCGCTGGCGACGGCCAGCGCCGCCGATGCGCGGGCGGCGGCGATCGCCGCCCTGGCGTAGCGGGTGCCGCGGAATTAATCGGACCGTAGTCCGGTTATCTTGGATACGCTACGACCAAGGAGGTTCCGATGCCAGCCATCACTGCCGACACCCTCACCCTGCCCCGGGTCTCCGGACCCGCAGCCTCGGACACCGAACGCCCGGTGCGCTCGGTCACCACCGGACCGCGGGGCTACGAGGGCGAGGGCTTCCCCGTCGTCCGCGCCTTCGCGGGCGTCAGCGCCGCCGACCTCGACCCGTTCGTCCACATGGACCAGATGGGCGAAGTCGAGTACCAGCCCGGCGAGCCGCGAGGCACCGACTGGCATCCGCACCGCGGCTTCGAGACCGTCACCTACATGATCGACGGCCGTTTCGCGCATCAGGATTCGCACGGCGGTGGTGGCCTGATCACCGACGGGGCCACGCAGTGGATGACGGCCGGATCGGGCATTCTGCACATCGAGACCCCGCCCGCCGAACTCGTCGAGAGTGGCGGCACCTTCCACGGCATCCAGTTGTGGGTGAACCTGCCCAAGAAGGACAAGTTCGCCGCTCCCAGGTACCAGGCCATCGAAGGTGGTCAGGTGAGACTGCTGTCCTCCGAGGACGGCGGTGCGCTGGTGCGCGTCATCGCGGGCGAGATCGGGGACGGTCAGGCAGGTCCTGGTTCCACGTACACGCCCATCACGTTCGCGCACGCGACCATCGAGCCCGGCGCGCGACTGAACATCCCGTGGAATCGCGACTTCAACGCGCTCGTCTACGTGCTGTCCGGCCGTGGCACGGTTGGGCCCGTGGCCCATCCGATCATGCAGGGTCAGTTGGCGGTGTTCGGTCCCGGCGATCGAATCTCGGTCAACGCCGCGGAGGGTCAGGACTCGAACCGTCCCGCGCTGGAGGTTCTGATCCTGGGCGGCAAGCCGATTCGCGAGCCGGTATTCCACTATGGACCGTTCGTGATGAACTCCAAGGCCGAGTTGGTCCAGGCCATGGAGGACTTCAATGCGGGCAAATTCGGCGCCATCCCACCGAACGCGCTGATGCCGCACACGTCGGGACGTTAGTTGCGGGTGGCGACGGACCCGACCGGCTCGGGGTATAGCAGCTCGAGCTCGCCGAGGTTCGCCGCCACGGTGACCAGCGGCAGAGCCGCCGACACCGAAAGGGCGTCGCCGCCCGACTCGGCGCGCAACGCGAGCACGAAGTCATCGCTGATCGGCCCGTGCTCGACGGTGCTCGCCTTCCCGTCGAGACGGTCGCAGACGGCCTCGGTGTGAGCTATGAGTACCTCGCGCACCCGCGGGTAGGCGGCCAGGGGCGGCGGTACGACGTCGGCGATCAGTTCGGCCGCCGAGCGAACCCGGATGGCGCGGTTGACAGCCCTGATCACCGGTGCGCGCAGATCCGTGGAACCACCACTCTCCGAAAGATATTGGCGCACTGAATCATCCAATGTCCGAGATGCCGTCATCGCGTCGTACCCGAGCGCGAAGACCTTGTCGTTGGCGGCCTCGGACGCACCACGGATGACGCGACTTACGGCCGCTTGCAGATACGTCGACCCCACCACGCAGGCGGCATCGATCGCCTTCGACACCGTCGCCGACGCGCCACGCGGCCACAACAACAGTGACACCACGACGCCGACCATGGCACCGACCACCACGTCCTCCACGCGGATCAGCCCCACGCTCCACCCGGTCGGCACGATCACGTTGAAGATGATCAGCACCATCATGGTGAACATCGCCTGCCCGGCGATGAACGACGCGACCTCGGGCACGTATGCCGAACCGAACGCGACGATCGGCAGCATCGTCCACA
>JAOPVF010000279.1 GCA_025963195.1 Mycobacterium sp.
CGGTCGTGCTGCGGTCAGGTGCCTACGTCATTCACGACGACGGTTTCTACGCCGGAATTTCGCCGCTGATCGCCGGTAGGACAGAACGCCCGCTGCGGTCGGCGATGCACGGCTGGGCGCGCGTAGTGTCTCGACCCGAGCCGGAGCTGGCGCTACTCGACGCCGGCAAGCGCGATCTGCCGTTCGACGAGGGGCTGCCGATACCGCAGCGCATCGCGGGTGCCGCCGAGATCACTGCACTCAACGACCAGCACGCGTTCCTTCGACTCGTCACGGGAAGTGCCGACGACGTATCGGTCGGCGCCATCGTGAGGTTGGGGCTCTCGCATCCGTGCACGGCATTCGACAAGTGGCGGCTGATCCCGGTCGTCGACGACGCAGATGCGGCAGAACCCCGCATCGTCGACCTCATCCACACCTTCTTCTAGCCCTAGGCGGCCCGAAAACTCATGACCGACTTGCTGTTCCGAGACGTCGACGTGGTCGACGGCACCGGCTCGGACAGATACCGGGCCGACGTGATGATCCGCGGCGGCCGGATCGCGGACATCGCCGCCACCCGATCCATCCCCGGAGCGGACCGGGTCATCGAACCCGATCCGGGCACGGTGTTGTCCCCGGGATTCATCGACATGCACGCCCACTCCGACCTGCGACTGCTCACCGACCCCGGCCACTTCCCGAAGATCAGCCAGGGCGTGACCACCGAGGTCATCGGCCAGGACGGAATCGCCTACGCACCCATCGACGATGCCGCGCTGGACGTGATCCGCCGCCAAATCGCCGGCTGGAACGGCAATCCGAGCGACCTGGACTTCTCCTGGCGCAGCGTCGCCCAGTACCTCGACCGGCTCGATCAGGGAATCACCCCCAACGCCGCCTACCTGGTGCCCCAAGGCACCCTGCGACTCCTCGCGGTCGGCGCCGATCAACGCCCCGCCACGCCAGCCGAAATCCGGCACATGCAAGACCTTCTCGCGCAGGGCCTGCACGAGGGGGCGGTCGGCATGTCCAGCGGACTGACCTACACCCCCGGCATGTATGCCGACACCGGAGAACTTGCCGCGCTGTGCGAGGTCGTCGCCGACATCGGTGGCTTCTACGCCCCACACACCCGGTCGTACGGAGCGGGCGCGCTCGAGGCGTACGCGGAAATGATCGAGCTTGGGCGCACCACCGGCTGCCCGCTGCATCTGACGCACGCCACGATGAACTTCGGCGTCAACCGCGGACGGGCTGGAGAGTTCCTGGACATGGTCGACGCCGGCATCGCCGACGGGTGCGACATCACGCTCGATACCTACCCCTATCTGCCCGGCTCCACCACGCTCTCGGCGCTGCTGCCGAGTTGGGCGATGTCGGGCGGACCGGACGCCGCGCTGGAGCGCATGAAAGATCCCGACATCCGCGCGCGAATCGCCAAGGACGTCAACGTGAACGGCTCCGACGGCTGTCACGGCGTCACCGTCGAATGGGACACCATCCAGATCAGCGGCGTGGGCAACAGCGAGCTCGACGAGTACGTCGGACGCACGATGCAGGCGATCGCCACGGATCACGGAGTGCCACCGGTCGAAATCTTCTTCGACCTGCTGTCGCGGGATCAACTGGCTACCAGCATCCTTCAGCACGTCGGCCACGAAGATAACGTCCGCGCCATCATGGTGCACCCCAGGCACATGGGTGGCAGCGATGCCATTCTGGTCGGAGCCAAACCGCACCCCAGGGCATGGGGCACCTTTCCTCGGTATCTCGGTCACTACGTCCGAGAGATCGGCCTGTTGAGCCTGGAAGATTGCGTCAACCATCTGACCGGGCGTGCCGCGCAACGGCTCCGGCTCGGCGACCGCGGCATCGTGCGGGTCGGCTACGCCGCGGATCTGGTGCTCTTCGACCCGGCGGCCGTCACCGATACCCCCACGTTCGAGAAGCCGAAGCAGCAGGCGCGCGGAATCAGCCACGTTCTCGTCAACGGGGTGTTGGCGATTGACGACGGCAAGCCCACCGGACGACTCGCCGGCCGCGCACTGCGGATGAACTGCACGAGGAATCAGACCATATGAGTACCGCTACCTCGGTCGCGATGGCGACCATTCTGGCCGACCGGACACTGGTCGTCGTCCGCGCCTCGCAGATCCCCGATCCCGTCGCGCTCGCGAATACCCTTGCACAATCCGGTATTCGCGCCGTCGAGCTGACCTTCACCACGCCGGGCGTTCTCGACTACCTGAGCGCCGCTGCGGACTCCTACGCAGTTTTGGGGATGGGCACCGTCTGTACCGCGGATCAGGCTGAGGCGGCCATCGGCGCAGGTGCGCGGTTCCTGGTGACTCCGGGGATCCGATCAGACGTCGCGAAAGCTGGTTCGGACAGCGGCATTCCGGTGATCATGGGTGCCCTCACACCGTCCGAGGTCCTCGTCGCGCTCGATCTCGGTGCTGCCGCCGTGAAGATCTTTCCGGCCAGCGCCTTCGGTCCTCGGTACTTCAAGGATCTCCGGGGGCCGTTCCCCGACGTCGCGCTGATCCCGTCCGGAGGGGTCAACGCAGGCAATGCCGCCGAGTTCCTCGCCAACGGTGCCGTTGCGGTCACGGCGGGAACCGACGTCGTCTCACCGACCTCGGTCGCATCCGGCGATTGGTCCGACATCGCCTCTCGCGCTGCCGCGTTCGTGCACGCACTGAACTAGCCCACACCACCGTCACCGAAAGGCTCTTCCATGATCGACTGGCTCAGAACGTCGACACCAGGACTGCTGGTCCTCTGCGGACTCGCGATCGCGATCCTGCTGTTCGCCATCATCAAGGTCAAACTGGAGCCCTTCATCGCGCTGCTCCTCACCGGCCTCGGGCTTGCGCTGGCCGCCGGCTTGCCGGTCAAGGACGTCGTCGGCACGGCGATCAAGGGCAGCGATTCGATCCTGGAGACGGGTTTCGGGTCGATCCTCGGACACATCGCGGTGATCATCGGGCTCGGCACCGTGTTGGGCGCCATCCTGGAAAGGTCGGGCGGCGCCGACGTCTTGATGACCAAGCTGCTCGGAATGTTCGGCGAACGTGGCGCGCCGGTCGCGATGGGCCTGCTGGGTCTGATCTTCGGCATCCCGGTGTTCTTCGACATCGGAATCTTCGTGCTGGCGCCGCTGGTGTACGTGGCCGCCAAGCGCGGCGGCAAGTCGCTGGTGTTGTACGCGATGCCGATGCTCGCCGGCCTGTCGATGACCCACGCGTTCCTGCCGCCACACCCCGGGCCGGTCGCCCTCGGTGGCCTGCTGGAGATCAGTCTGGGGTGGCTCATCCTGATGGGATTCATCTGCGGCATACCGGGGTTCATTGCCGCGGGACTTCTGTGGGGCACCTACATCGGCAAGCGGATGATGGTGGAGGTGCCGCCCGAGTTCATCGTCGAGGAGAACGAGGACTCCGACGGCGCGGGCGGATCACCCAGCGGCGGGGGCGTCGGCACCGTGAAGGAGACGGCCGCCAAGACCGATCAGGTCGTCAAGACCACTCCGCCGTCGGTCGGACTCATCGCGGCGATCATCGCCATACCCCTGGTGTTGATACTCGGAGCGACGTTCGGCACCCAGCTTCTCGACCCGGGACCGCTGCTGTCGGTACTCACCTTCCTCGGCACGCCCGCAGTCGCGCTGCTCATCGCCGTCCTGGTCGCCTTCTACGTGCTCGGTGTCCGGCGCGGCTCCAGCGTGCAGGAACTCAGCGTGCTCACCGGTGAGTCACTGCGTCCAGTCGGCATGCTCTTGCTGGTCGTCGGCGCAGGCGCGTTCTTCGGAAAGGTCATTTCCGCCACCGGAATCGGAACTGCGTTGGCCCACACGATGTCCGCGGCGGGGCTGCCGGTGATCGTGCTGGCCTACGTCATTAGCTGTGGGCTGCGCATCGCGCAGGGCTCGGCGACCGTTGCCATCGTCACCACGGGCGGCATCGTGGCTCCGCTCGTCACCGGGGGTCACTACTCCCAGATGGCGGTGGCGCTGATTGCGATGGCCATCGCTGCGGGTTCCATCATCCTCAGCCACGTCAACGACGGTGGCTTCTGGATCATCTCGAAGTTCTTCAACCTGTCGGTCAAGCAGACGCTGCAAACCTGGACGGTGCTGGAAACGGTGCTGTCGGTGGTGAGCTTCGCCGTGGCGGCGGCATTGTTCGCAGCGTTCGCCTGACCGGCGTCCTCGTCGCAGGGCACACGAACGGGAGAGGTGCGCAGGTGAGGATCGGATTACCGTCATCACGGTTGTTGCGGTAGTGCGAGACTGACAAGGTGCACCATGTACTGCGAACAGGCCTTCTGGGAGATCTACCGGTGCGGGACTTCGTCGTCTCGCCTGGTTTTGCCGGCGTAGTGGCGCTGCTCGCGGCGGTCATTGCCGCGGGTGCCGTGCTCTACGCGTCCCGACGAGCCCGTCAGCGTTTCGAGCAGCGGCGTGAGCAGCAGGAACGCCGTCAAGAACAGACTCGTGACGACGCGGCGAACGCCCTCGCGTGGGAGCGGTGGCAGTGGGTGGTCGACACCGCCGGGATAGAGCCCGCCACCAGCGAGGGCGCCACCCTGGGTCTTGGGCCTGCGGTGACCCTGGAGCTGCTGGGTGGGCTGCTCCGTGATGCCGAGCGGCTCGGCGGCGAGACGCTCGCCAAGGCGGTGGCGGTGTACCAGGAGCAGCTCCTGCTGGTGC
>JAOPVF010000334.1 GCA_025963195.1 Mycobacterium sp.
TCACCACTGACGTCGCAACGGTGGTCTCGACCGTCGTCTGAATGTCGGTCTCGGTGTTGGTCACCGTGCCCGGTGTCACGGTCTCCGTCTCAACGGGCGCCGGTGCGCCACCCCCGCCACCCGAGGACTGCTCACGGTGGCTCGTGGCCGTCGTCGTGGTCGGGGTGGTGGTTGTGGTCGTCGTGGTCGTGGTGGGCGCGGTGGTGCCGGTGGAGCTACACGCCACCGACAGCCCACCCACGAGTACCGCGGTGGCGATCCCGGTTACGGCCGCCCATCGGCGAGAAGTGGTCTTCACGAACGTCATTCATACGCAGGTCAGCTGTGAAAGTAACTGCGGCGCGGGTGTGCGGAACCGTACGGCTTCCTGTCAACCCCGCGGTTTGACCCCGTTCGGGCCGTCCGTGGACGCCGCATACGTGCCCACCGCGAAGGCCACCGCGGGGCCGGTGATGGCCAGCGCCTCCACGTTCACGTTGCCGACGACGTCGCGCGACGTCCGATAGTCGGGATCGAACGCGACCCCCGCCTTGCCGCCCCACAGCCGGGCCTGTACCGCGGACTTCAGTTGAGAGGCGCCCGTCGTGATCCCGCCGATCGGTATGCCTGCCGCGAGGAAGGGACCGTAATCGCTGGCCCGGCTCAACGGCATGTCGGCGGGCCGCACACCGGCGAGGTTCAGGTAACCCGCGAATGTCCGTTCCACGCCTGCCGATCCCGGAGGCACACTGGCGGCGGGGATTCCGGGGCTCGCTTGCCCGGACTGGTCACCGTCGTAGGTGAAGTAGCCCGCGTTCTGCGACGCCAGCATGTCGAAGTTCAGGTACACCGCGATGTCGGCGACGTGTTCCCTGTCCAGGCCGCCCACGTACTTCGTCGGCCCCTCCAGACCGGACTCGTCGGATCCCCAGAACGCGAACCGGACCGCATTGGTCACGGTGGGCGAGCCACCCAGTTGCACGGCGGTCTCCAGTACGGCGGCCACACCCGAACCGTCGTCGTTCATGCCGGGGCTGTGCTGCGCCGAACCCAAGTGCGCTCCGGCAACGACGACCTTGTGCGCGTCTCCGGACTTGGTCTGTGCCAGAACGTTTCGTACCTTGACGACGTTGGCCTTGGCGTCGAGGGTGAGTTGAACCGGTGCCGTGGTGCGCCGCAGCTGTGCATCGACGTCGTTGCCGATGATCGCGACGGGCGACTTGAGCCCCTGGTAGTAGTCCACCGGGAACAGTCCGGGTACCGCGCCGTCACTGACCACCAGCAGCCCGATGGCACCCTCGGCCACTGCGGCGTCGTGCTTCGCGACGACCGAGCAGCCGGTGGCGTCGACGATGGCGATCGCGCCCTTCACGTTCACCGTTCCGTAGTCCGCGACGGTGCACCCGGCCGGCTTCTGTGGCCGCAGCGTGATGCCCTTGACCCCCGCCGCCGGGGTGGTGACGAGCAGAGACGCTTGCGTGACGGGGAACCGGCGGCCCGACACCGTCAAGGTGGGATCGCCGATGTCGGTTTGGACCACCTTGTCGAACTCGGGCGTTTCTACGTCGAATCCCTTGTCCCGCAACACGCCTGCGACATAGTCGACGCTGGCGTCATATCCCGGCGTGCCGACTGCTCTGGAACCCTTGTTGCCGGTCGCGATGTCGGAGAGCTTGTTCAGGTGTGCGCGCATTCCGTCCACGGTGACCTTGCCGGCCAGTTCACGACCCGGGTCGGCCGGGGATTGCGGGGTCGGCTGCGACGACCCGCACGCCGCCACCGCCAGTACGAAGGCCAGGGTGGTGAACCGCCTCATGACTCGGACACCGCGTGCCGGGTGCGGTCGTCTCTGACGGGAATTCCGTTGCGCCCGCCCAAGTCCTGGGCGTAGAGGCCGATGGCATGCGCGACTCCCCTGCCTTGGATCTCCAGTGCAGTGCGGTCGATGTGCTCGAGGGTGTCGGAGCTCTTGTGGTAGTTCGGATCGAACGGTTTGTCGGCCTGACCGCCCCAGAGCTTCGCCTGGCCTGCGGTCATGTTGTCCTCGGCGCCTGCGAACAGTCCACCAGAAGGCACGCCCGCCTGGGTGAACGCGTCGTAGTCGGAGCGGCCGTCGAAGTCGGTGTCCTGCGCCCTCTTGTCCGCGCCGTCGAGATAAGCGGCCAGCGTGCGCTCGATGCCTGCCGAACCCTCGGGTACCCGCGGGACGCCGCCGTCGGGCGACGGCGGCGCGGACTGGTCGCCGTCGTAGGTGAAGTAGCCGGGGTTGGGCGAGGCGAGCATGTCGAAGTTCAGGTACAGGGCGATGTCCTTGAGTGCGTCGACGTCGAGCGTCTCCACGTAGTGCGTCGACCCGACGAGTCCCTCCTCCTCGGCGCCCCAGAACGCGAACCGCACCGCGTTGTGCACCTGCGGTGAGCTGCCAAGCTGCACAGCCGTTTCGAGCACCGCGGCCACACCCGAGCCGTTGTCGTTGACGCCTGGACCCTCCGGCACGCTGTCCAGGTGCGCACCCGCCATCACCACGTCGTGGGTGGATCCGGTCTTGGTCTGCGCGACGATGTTGTGGGTGCGTTCCACCCGGACGCCCGCATGGAGCTTGATCACGGTCTCGGTAGGATTGGCGCGTAGCCGCGCACCGTCGGCCTTGGTGACGCCGAGGACCGGGATCTTCACGTCGGTATCCTCGCCGAGGGTGCCGCCCACCTCGTCGCTGTCGACGTTGTCGACGACGATCATGGCGATCGCCCCGCGCTCGGCGGCCGCCGCCTGCTTGACCGCGAACGGGCAAGAGCCGCGGTCCACCAGCACCACCGCTCCCGACGCGGGCAGCCCGTCGTAGTCCGACGCCGTACAACCCGGCGTGTCCTCGGCGCGGGCAGGGACCAGTGGTCCGCGCACGCCCTCGGGCGGCGTGCCGATGGTGAACCCCAAGGCGTTGGTCTTGACGTCAGCGCCGCCGACCGTGACCGACGGCTTGTCGGCGAACGGCAGCTTCACCTCGAACTCGTCGGTGGAGACGTCGAACCCGTTGTCCCGCAGGGTCTTGGCCACGTAATCGGCGCTGGCGGTGTAGCCCGGTGTGCCCAGAGCCCTGTTGCCCTTGTTGGCGTCGGCGATCTCCTGCAGTTTTGTCAGATGCACCATCATCGCGTCGGTGGTGAGTTTCTTCTGCAGCTCCCCCGCGAAGTCGGCCGCGGCCGTCGATGGCGTCGACGGGGTCGCCTCCGGCGCGGCGTTGCGGCCGCATCCGGCCACCGACGCCGTCGCGACCACCGCCACTGCCAGAGCCGTCAGGGCCGTTCGTGAGCTTCGCCGCATTGCCACCACGTTAGTCACGCGTCGCGGCGGTTCACCACGACGGTGGCCACGACGAAGACGGCGGAGACGACCACCGCGAAGTAGAGCAACGAGCCGAGCCGGTCCCACGGCATCGAGTACGTCGGGTAGAGCCACTGCACGTCGGCGAACACGAACGCGTTGCCGAACGGCAGATAGGGCCCGACCTCGGAACCGATGTCGGGCAGGTTGCCAAGGATGGGCTCGACCACCAACGGCCAGAGCAGCAGCACTGCGACCGCGCCCGCGGCGTAGCGCAGCAGCGCCCCCACCGCGACTCCCAGCACGGCGGCGAGCGCGGCGTACAACGCCAGTGCGCCCGTCAACTGCCACACGCCGCCTTCCGCCAGAGACAGCTGCGAGCCCAGCAGAGGGCTTGAGGTCATCCCGGCCACCAGCATGGCGCCGATCGTCATCGCCGCGGTGAACAACGCCGAGAACGCGGCGGCGACAACCGCTTTCGCAACGACGACGAGGGTGCGGTTCGGGATAGCGGCGAACGTCGTACGGATCATCCCGCTGCGGTACTCGCCCGTCATCGTCATCGCGGAGAGCACCATCAGCACCGGCACGCCGAATACCGCGACGCCGACGGCGGCCCGCTCCGGGGACAGGCTCGCCGCGCCGTACGCCGACGATCCCTGCAGCGCGGCCACCCCGAGACCAAGGACGGCCGCGGCGATGCACGACCACAGCGGCGAGCGGATGGTGGAGAGTTTGATGCGCTCGGCGTTGAGCGCTGCCGTCACAGTCATTGGCTGGCCGTCCGGTATTCGACTGCATCGTCGGTGAGTTTGAGGTAGGCCTCCTCCAGCGAGGCTCGCTGGGTGCTGAGCTCGTGCAGGGTGATCCCGTTGCGGGCGGCCAGGTCTCCGATCACCTCGATCGCCGCGCCGCGCACCGACAACGCAGCGCCGTCCGGCTCGGCGGTGGTGTCGATGCCCGCGCCAGACAGCAGCCCGCCAAGCGTGTCGAGCTGGGGGCTGCGGACCCGGACCGCGCCGGTGCCGGAACCCGCGACGAACTCTGCGACGGTGGTCGACGCGATGAGCTTGCCCCGACCGATCACCACCAGCCGGTCGGCGGTGTTGGCCATCTCGGCGAGCAGGTGGCTGGACACCAGCACGGTGCGACCTTCGGCCGCCAGCGTGCGCATCAGCGTCCTGACCCAGCGGATGCCCTCGGGATCGAGCCCGTTCACGGGTTCGTCGAACAGCAGCACCCGTGGGTTGCCGAGCAGGGCGGCCGCGATGCCGAGACGCTGGCTCATCCCCAGCGACAGGGTGCCCGCCTTCTTGTCCATCGCCGTGGTGAGGCCGACGATGTCGAGCACCTCGTCGACGCGGGTGAGTGCGATGCGATTGGTCGCGGCGATCCAGCGCAGGTGATCGCGCGCCGACCGGTTCGGGTGTGCCTGCTTGGCGTCGAGCAGGGCGCCGACCGTGCGCAGCGGGTCGGCCAGTTGGCGGTAGGCCTTGCCGTCGATGGTCGCGGTGCCCGAGGTGGGATGGTCGAGCCCCAGGATCATCCGCATCGTGGTGGTCTTGCCCGCGCCGTTGGGACCGAGGAATCCAGTCACCACACCGGGCTCGATTGAGCAGGTGAGGTCGTCGACGGCGCGGTTGCTTCCCGGTCCGTGCCCGAACACCTTGGTCAGGCCCGCCAACTCGATCATTGGGCCGATTCTCTCAGGTCAGTGCGGCCGCGACGAGGTCTGCGACGGCGCGCATGCCTGCCGCCTTGGGGTGCAGGGGTGCCGGGCGTCCAGGCAGAGGCAAACCGAGTCGGCTCGTCCACGGCTCGTTCGACCAGGGGTGATGGTCGACGCTGGCGTCGGCGGCGCGAACCAGTTCGCAGCCCGTGGCGGAGGCGGCGGCTTCGGTGAGTTGCTTCAGCGTGTCGGCGACGTGTCGGGCGACCGTGACGTCGGCGGCGGGCCACCAGGTGCGCATGGTTGACCGCCGAGCGCCGACGTAGCGCTCACAGACTCGGGCTCGACGCCTGCGCCCAGTACCGCTTCGGGATCCGCCCGGCCTCGCGGGCGAGCCGTCCTGCGACGACGGCCGACGCCATGGCGGCGGCCATCACCGGCGGGTTGGAGGCTCTGGTGACCGCGGTCGCGAGCAGCACCGCGTCGCACCCCAACTCCATCGCCAGGGCGGCGTCGCTCGCGGTACCGATGCCGGCGTCCAGCACGACGGGAATCCCGGCCCGCTCGACGATCATCTCGATGTTGTGTGGATTGGCGATGCCAAGGCCCGTTCCGATCGGCGAGCCGAGCGGCATCACCGCGGCACAGCCCACGTCTTCGAGGCGACGGGCCAGCACGGGATCGTCGTTGGTGTAGGGCAGCACGACGAACCCGTCGTCGACGAGCTGTTCTGCAGCTCTGACCAATTCGATGGCGTCGGGCAACAGCGTGCGGTCGTCGGCGATGACCTCGAGCTTGACCCAGTCGGTGTGCAGGGCCTCACGCGCCAGCTGTGCGGTCAGCACGGCCTCGGCGGCGCCGCGGCACCCTGCGGTGTTGGGCAGCGGTGTGATGCCGAGCCGGTCCAACAGGTCGAGCACTCCGGTTCCGCCGTCGGCGTCGACGCGGCGGATCGCGACGGTGGTCAGCTCGGTGCCAGACGCGACCAACGCCTCCTCGAGCACCGCCAGGTTGGCTGCACCACCGGTCCCCATGATCAGCCGCGAGCCGAACTCCCGGCCCGCAATCGTCAATACGGAGTCAGCCACCCTGCACCGCCGTCACCACTTCCACCTTGGCCCCGTCGGACAACGCGTGATCCCACTCCGACCGGGGCAGCACTGCCCAGTCGACGGCCACCGCGATGCCCTTCTCCGAGATTCCGAGCGTCGCCAGAAGCGCTGTCACCGTCGCGTCTTCGGCGATCTCGACGGCTTCGTCGTTCACGGTCACCTTCATGCGGGCACACCCACCTTCAGTTCGGCCGCGATCCGATCCGCAGTCCACGGCGCCAGTAGGAATCCGGACCGGCCGTGGCCTGCGGCCACCAAGGTCCGGTCGTCAAGTCTTCCGACGAGGGGCCCGGTGTCGGGTGTCATCGGCCGCAGGCCAGCCGCGACCTCGGCGAGCTCGTACTCGCCGAGTGCGGGCATCACCTCGCAGGCGTCGTCGAGCAGATCGCGCACGCCGGACACCGACGGTGCGGTGTCGCGGCCGTGTTCGTACTGGGTGGCACCCACCACCACCCCGTCGGGCCGTGGCACCAGATACACCTGCCTGCCGTGCACCTTGGCACGAATGACGCGCTGCGGCAACGGCATACAACCATGACGCCACCGCAAGCGCAGCACTTCGCCCTTGACGGGGCGGATCGGCAGGCCCGGCCACAGCGAGGGCGCGTCGATGCCGTTGGCGATCACCACGGTGTCGGCGTCGCGCGCGTCGTCGAGCGAATCGACAGGTGGCGCCCAGCTGACGCCGAGCCGTTCGCAGTGTTGCGCCAAGGCGGCGACGAGTGCCCGGTTGTCGACGGCCAGTTCGGTTTCCGCGCGGAAGCCGTGCCTGATTCCCTGGGCGAGCAGCGGCTCGACGTCGCGGGCTGCGGTCGTCGGGGTCACCGACTGGCCCTGAGCGGCAAGCCACCCCGCGACGGTCTTCAGATCCTCGACGTCGGCCCGGTCGACGGCCACGACCAGCGACTCGCGCGCCGTCACCACTTCCGGCGGCAGGCCCTCCAGGAACCCTTCGTTCCACAATGCGAGCGAGGCCAAGCCGATCTGCAGCAGCCGCTCCTCGCCGGGCCAACCCTCGCTGTGCGGGGCCAGCATGCCGCCTGCCACCCACGACGCGCCATGCTCGCCCGTCCGGTGCACGCGCACCGACCAGCCGTCGAGCGCGGCACGGCGCGCCACCGACAAGCCGATGACGCCACCACCGACGACTGCCAGTGAGCGCCCGTTGGGACCGGGTTCCATTTCTGCTCCCTTCGCCGGCATGACCCGGATCAGGTGTGACGGTAAGGGCTGGTGTCGATGCCCACTCTCAGTCCCCGGTCCCGGGACTCCCGTGTGAAGCGTCCACATTACTCGGGGATCGGCGCCAGAGGCATCCCCCGTCGCTTCGCTCGCCTCAGCGGCTAACCTCGCGGTCGTGCTGGATCCCCGCGACCGTCTCTCCACCGCCACGCTCTACCTGTGCACCGACGCCCGCCGTGAACGCGATGACCTCGCCGAGTTCGCCGACGCGGCGCTCTCCGGTGGCGTCGACCTCATCCAGCTGCGCGACAAGGGCTCGGTGGGCGAGCAGCGGTTCGGGCCTCTGGAGGCCCGCGACGAGCTGGCGGCGCTCGAGGTTCTCGGCGACGCGGCACGACGGCACGGCGCACTGCTTGCCGTCAACGACCGCGCCGACGTCGCCCGCGGTGCCGCTGCCGACGTCCTGCATCTCGGGCAGGACGACCTGCCGTTGCCGCTGGCCCGCGACATCGTCGGGCCGAGTCCGTTGATCGGGCGTTCCAGTCACGACGAGGCTCAAGTCGCCGTCGCCATCACCGAGGAAGTGGACTACTTCTGCGTCGGCCCGTGCTGGCCCACCCCGACCAAACCCGGCAGGACCGCACCCGGCCTCGACCTCGTCCGCTTCGCCGCGGAGACGCGCACGGACAAACCGTGGTTCGCGATCGGGGGAATCGACGCCGGGCGCTTGCCCGAGGTGCTCGCCGCCGGTGCGCGTCGCATCGTGGTGGTGCGGGCGATCACCGCAGCAGACGACCCCGTCACGGCGGCAAGGGAGCTGAAGACCGCGCTTACGGCTGCGGTTTGACCAGCAGCGGGATCGACGCCGTCACCGACCGGAGCGCAGGCCAGCTGGCCGCGAACCCCGGGTGCAACGGCAGATCGGCGACGTCGTCCTCGGCCACCCAACGCAGTTCGGAACTCTCCCGATTCGGCACGGTGACCAGCTGTTCGGGTGCATCGGCGATGACCGTGGTGTAGGTCCATTCGCTGCCCGTCGCTGTCGCGGTCACCACGGTGGTCCGCACGGTCAGGTGTTCGGCTATCAGCCCGGCCTCCTCGTTGGCTTCCCTGACTGCGGCCTCCTCGACGGTTTCGTGGCTGTCGCGCGCACCGCCGGGAAGTCCCCACGTTCCGCCTTGATGGCTCCACGGCGCGCGGTGTTGCAACAGCACGGCCGCGCTACCGTCGGGTCCTGGGGCACGCAACAGAAGACCCGCCGCGCCATGCCTGCCCCAGAAGTGGGAGCCGTCGTCCGACAACACCCAGCCGTCGCCATCACCATGCACGCGTTCAGGATATGGCCGTGCAGGATTGCGCGGCGCCCGGTCGAGATTCGCTGCCCGAGAATGCCCCGCGTGGTGCCAGCAGCTCTTAGAATTCTTTTATATAGTTGGGCAGCCGAAAAAGTAGCCGGAAAGCTGAGGTCCGCGCACAGGTGACTGTGGAGTTGGCGCACCCTTCGACCGAGCCGCTGGCTTCACGGTCGCCGACAACCCCCGTGCATCCACGGTGGTGGTTCCTCTGGACCACCCCCGGTCGCATCCTCACCATCGGGATCGTGCTGTCCGCGCTAGTGATGGCATGCGCGTTCGCAACGTCGACCACCATCAACGATCGTCAGCGCGCGCTGACCACGGTGCTCAACCACACGGAGCCGCTGGCGTTCGCCGCCGGCCAGCTCTACACCACGCTGTCGGTGGCCGACGCGGCAGCGGCAACGGCATTCATTGCCGGCGCCGAACCCCAGGACGTCAGGCAACGCTACGAACAGGCCATCACCGACGCGTCCGTCGCGGTCACCCGGGCCTCGAGTGGGCTGACCGACGAACCGATGGTGCTGCTGCTCGGCCGAGTCAACGCGCAACTGGCCGTCTACACCGGACTGATCGAGACGGCCAGGACCAACAACCGCGCCGGGAACCCCGTCGGCTCGTCGTACCTGTCCGAGGCGTCGGCACTGATGCAAACGCAGATCCTGCCCGACGCTCAACGCCTCTATGAGGAGACCTCCCGGCGAGTCGACGTCGAGACCACCGCGTCGACGAGGATCCCCGCCCCGGTGATCCTGGTAGTGCTCGCGACCCTGTTGTTCGGGGCCTTCGCCAATCGCTGGCTGGCGCGTCGCACCCGGCGCCGGGTGAACATGGGGTTCGTCGCGGGCGCGGTGGCCGTGCTGATCATGGTCGTCTGGGTCGGCACGGCGATCATCATCTCGACGGCGGACAGCCGCAGCGCCAAGAGCACGGCCGCCCAGTCACTGAAGACCGTCACCTCGATGGCCATCACCGCGCAGCAGGCTCGCGCCGACGAGACGCTGTCGCTGATCCGGCGCGGCGACGAGGGCGTGCGCAAGCAGTCCTACTACCAACGCATCGACATGATGGAGCAGGAGCTGTCCGACTACCTCGGTCGCGAGGACGCGATCGACAAGACCGACCTGGCCGACGCCGAGCAGCTCCTGCAGCGTTGGCGCGCCGCCGATGACCGGATCAACGCCTACGTCGCCGTCGGCAACTACCAAGCCGCGACGCAGGTGGCTCTCGGCACCGGGGAGGACGATTCGACGCCTGCGTTCGACAAGCTCGACGCCGCGCTGACCAAGGGCATCGAGGAAAGCCGCCAGCAGTTGCGCGGCGACATCACCAACGCGTGGCGGGTGCTGTCCGGCGCCACCGTCGGCGCCGCGGTGCTGAGCCTCGTCGCGGCGATCGCGGTGGCGCTGGGGTTGTGGCCAAGAATGAGCGAGTACCGGTGATGAGCGCTCGCGCGAAGAACAGAGTGCCGGTGATGAGCGCTCGCGCGAAGAAGCTTCTGGTGGCGCTCGCCGCTCTGACGTTGCTGACGGGCTGCGGCCAGGCCGCGCCGGTGATCCCGGTGCCGAGCGTGACGCTCGCCCCGCCGACGCCCGCCGGCATGGAGGAGGTGGCGCCGGAGCCCGTCCAGCCGGTCATCCCCGACGACGACTGCCGGGGCAGCCTGCGGCCGTTCCCGACGAAGGCGCAGGCCGAAGCGGCGGTGTCGACGATCCGCAACCGCGGCAGGCTGATCGTCGGCCTCGACATCGGCAGCAACCTGTTCAGCTTCCGCGACCCGATCACCGGGGAGATCACCGGTTTCGACGTCGACATCGCAGGTGAGGTCGCACGGGACATCTTCGGCACGCCCTCTCAGGTGGAGTACCGCATCCTGTCCTCGGACGATCGGGTCACCGCGCTGCAGAACGATCAGGTGGACATCGTGGTGAAGACCATGAGCATCACCTGCGAGCGCAAGAAGTTGATCAACTTCTCCACCGAATACCTGTCGGCCAACCAGCGGATCCTGGCGCCCCGCGACTCCGCCATCAGGCAGGCCTCGGATCTGTCCGGCAAGCGGGTGTGTGCGGTGGCGGGCACCACGTCGATGAAGCGCATCCAGCAGATCAACCCGCCGCCCGCGGTCGTCGAAGTGGTGACGTGGGCCGATTGCCTGGTCGCGCTGCAACAACGCCAGGTCGACGCCGTCAGCACGGACGACGCCATCCTGGCGGGCCTGGTGAGCCAAGATCCCTACCTACACATCATCGGCCCCAGCATGAACGAGGAGCCCTACGGCATCGGCATCAACCTGGAGAACACTCCTCTGGTGCGTTTCGTCAACGGAACCCTGGACCGGATCCGCCGCGACGGTACGTGGAACACGTTGTACCGCAAGTGGTTGACGGTCCTCGGCCCGGCTCCGGCGCCACCCACCCCGAGGTACACGGACTGATGGCCACGCAGCCGGACGAACCGGAAGACATCGAGGACGCGACCGACCCCCGCACGGAGCGCTCGGAGGTGGCGTGGGATTCGCTGTCGACGATGCGACCGATGTCCACCCAGGCGGTGTTCCGGCCTGCCTTCGACGACTCGGATCGCATCTCGGTCGGTACCGCGGAGACCGAACCGCGCGACCACGCGACGACCGTCACGCGGAGATGGTCGCCGATGCGCAGGCTCGGTGGCGGGCTGGTCGAGGTGCCACGGGTGCAGGAGCGCGATCCGCTTCTGGCACTGATGAAGAACCCCGTGGTCGCCGAGGCCAAGCGGTTCTGCTGGAACTGCGGCAAGCCGGTTGGCCGCTCGTCGTCCGACGGAAAGGCCCTCTCCGAGGGCTGGTGCCCGCATTGCGGTAGCGCGTACTCCTTTCTGCCACAATTGAGTCCGGGCGACATGGTCGCCGACCAGTACGAGATCAAGGGCTGCATTGCCCACGGTGGCCTTGGTTGGATCTACCTGGCGTTCGACACGAACGTCAATGACCGCCCCGTCGTACTCAAGGGTTTGGTGCACTCCGGCGACGCCGAGGCGCAGGCGATCGCGATGGCCGAACGACAGTTCCTCGCCGAGGTCACCCATCCGGGGATCGTGAAGATCTTCAACTTCGTCGAGCACGACGACAAGCACGGCGAACCGGTCGGCTACATCGTGATGGAGTACGTCGGCGGAACGTCGCTCAAACAGGCCAAGGGCCACCGGCTGCCCGTGTCGCGCGCGATCGCCTACATGCTCGAAATCCTGCCGGCGCTTGGTTATTTGCACGCCAGCGGGCTGGTGTACAACGACCTCAAGCCCGAGAACATCATGATCACCGAGGAGCAGCTCAAGCTGATCGACCTCGGCGCGGTGTCGACCATCAACTCGTACGGATTCCTCTACGGCACACCGGGTTACCAGGCACCCGAGATCGTCAAGACCGGGCCGACGGTGGCCACCGACATCTACACCGTCGGTCGGACGCTGGCCGCACTGACACTGGACATGCGTACCCGGAACGGGCGCTACATCGATGGCCTGCCCGAGGACAATCCGGTTCTCGCCCAATACGATTCGTTTGGCAGGCTGCTGCGGCGTGCCATCGACCCGGATCCCCGGCGGCGGTTCGCCAGCGCGGACGAGATGTCGGGTCAGCTGCTCGGCGTGCTGCGCGAGGTCGTCGCCCACGACACCGGCGTGCCGCGGCCCGGTCTGTCGACTGTGTTCAGCCCGTCGCGATCGACATTCGGCGTCGATCTGCTCGTCGCACACACCGACGTGTACCTCGACGGCCAGGTGCACTCGGAGAAGCTCACCGCGCAGGACATCGTGCGGGCGCTGCCGGTGCCGATGGTCGACCCGGCCGACGTCGGGGCCACCGTGTTGTCGGCGACGATGCTGAGTCAGCCCGTCCAGACGCTGGATTCGCTGCGTGCGGCGCGACACGGGACGTTGGAGTCCGAGGGCATCGACCTGTCCGAGTCGGTGGAGTTGCCGTTGATGGAGGTGCGGGCGCTGCTGGACCTCGGCGACGTCGCGAAGGCCAACCGCAAGCTCGACGATCTGTCCGACCGCATCGGCTGGCGCTGGCGGTTGACGTGGTTCCGCGCGGTCGCGCAGTTGTTGTCGGCCGATTACGACTCGGCGACCAAGCACTTCTCCGAGGTACTGGACACCCTGCCCGGCGAGTTGGCGCCGAAGCTCGCATTGGCCGCGACGGCGGAACTGAGTGGCGCCGCCGACGAGAGCACCTTCTACAAGACGGTGTGGAACAGCGACAACGGTGTGATCTCGGCGGGCTTCGGCTTGGCCCGTGCGCAGTCGGCTTCGGGCGCACGCGACGCCGCCGTCAAGACACTCGACCAAGTGCCTGCCACCTCAAGGCATTTCACCACGGCGCGACTCACGAGTGCGGTGACCCTGCTGTCCGGGCGGTCGGGCAGCGAGATCAGCGAGCAGCAGATCCGCGACGCGGCACGCCGGGTGGAGGCGCTGCCGGAGACCGAACCGCGGGTGCTCCAGATCCGGGCGTTGGTGTTGGGCACGGCGATGGACTGGTTGGCCGAGAACACTGCGAGCACCAACCACATCCTCGGTTTCCCGTTCACCGAGCACGGTCTGCAGTTGGGCGTCGAGGCGGCGCTGCGAGGGTTGGCCCGGTTGGCGCCGACGCAGGCGCACCGCTACGCGCTGGTCGACCTGGCCAACAGCGTGCGGCCGACGAGCACGTTCTAGCCGCCGCCGAACCGATCCCGCAGTTGCGGATCTGCTTCCCACCACAAGGTTTGGCGAGCCGAGCCGGGCTCGACGTACTCGGTGCGGTCCGCCTCGTCGGCCTCGTCGGCCTCGTCAGCGAGTGCCTTCTCGTGCGAGCCCAAGGCGCGCATGAGCACCAGCAGGAATGGCAGTCCCAGAACGTCCCCGAGAATCCACAGGATGCCTGCGCCGACGGTCTGGTCGGTCCGCATGCTCGGCCCCCAGGTTCGGCCAAGGTCTACGTAGTAATCGTGGGCGATCAGCGGGCCGAGCCACAACACCAGTCCCAACAGGCCGTCGCCGAGGGTCTCGGCGACGCTGATCCCAATCGACAGCAGCGGTGAGTAGCGGTGCGGCACCGGGTCGGACTGCAGCCGCGCGTAGAAGTAGCAAAAGCCGATGAGCAGCAGCAGTATCCGCGTCAGCGCCGCGACGACGCCGTTGGTCAGCGATGCCACGTACCACGGTGTCAGGTACAGCAGCCATGGTGTCGCCAGCATCAAGACCGACGTGACCGCGGGCGAGCACACCAGCCGAGCCGGCCAGGACGCCAACAATCCGTCGAGGCGATCTCTGCCCGATGCGTTCGACGCCGCGCGCAAGGTCGCCACCGGTCGACCCATCGCCAGGAGGAACGGGACGACGAACAGCAGCAACAACACCTGCAATGCCCGCATCCAGAACAGCACCGGCGCGTAGACGGCGACGACGCTCAGCGTCGCCAGCGCCCACAGCGCCAGCCCGACACCGAAGCTCCACGCCTGCGCGGGGGTCGGTTCGCCGCTGCGCCGGGCCATCCACCGATACCCGGCACCCATGACCAGGATCAGCGTCAGCGACAGGAAGTCCGGTGACCACGATCCGACGAGGGCGTGCAGAGGCGGCACGGCGCCGAAGCTACGCCGCCAACCTGGCAGGATTCAGTCAACGACTTTGGTGTTCACCGCGAGACAGCTGCCATCACTGCGATTCCACGCTCACGGTAGCCAGTACGCGATCCAGCATCGCGCCAACGACGCGTGCCGCCTCCTCGGGCTCCCCAGCCGTGACGTGGGCCAACAGGTCACGATGGTCGTCATCGACGTCAACATGCAGGGTGCTGGTTGCTGCCACACTCGCTGTGATGGCTTCGACCAATCCGCGATAGAGCGCTGTGAGCATCTCGTTGTGGGAGCTGCTCACCACCGCGAGGTGGAACTCGGTATCCACCATCGCGAACTCAGCCGTCTCGCCGAACCCGACGCTCTCGTCGCGCCGGCTGAGCAACTCTTCCATGCGCGAGACGTCCTCCGCCGTGCGGTTGGCGGCGGCCAGCCGGGCGCCCTCGACCTCCAGTGCACGCCGAACCTGAAGGATGTCGCGTAGTTCACTGCCACACAACCGACGAAGCGCGCCTGAGACCTCGCTGGTGGCGCGTACGTAGGTGCCGTCGCCCTGTCGGACTTCCAGGATTCCGCTGTGTGCCAGCGCTCGGACTGCTTCCCGGACCGTATTACGACCAACACCAAGCGATTTCACGAGTTCGCCTTCGTTGGGGATCCGTTGGCCGACCGGCCACTCACCACCACCGACCAGCTGCCGAATCTGATCGATGACCTGATCGACGAGCTTCGTCCGCGGGGTGGTGGTCAGCGGCATGCAATACATCCTTTGAACCAATGATGGGATGTATGCCAGACTACCCCCGTGAACCCCCTTCCGCAGCGTTCGAACTATGGCCGCGGCTTGTCCCGTCAGCTCGACGGCGCCGACGAGCTTGCGCAGGGCCGGGTTCCCGCACTCGGCGGCGGCGCACTCCTGGCCGTCGCAGTGGTCCTCACTGCATTGAATCTTCGGCCCGCCGTCACGAGCGTTGCGCCGCTGCTCGGCGACATGCGAGCCGATCTCGGCACCTCGGCGACTTGGGCCGGCCTACTCACCACGCTGCCCACCCTGTGCTTCGCGGCCGCAGGCCTGGCTGCGCCAATCATCTCGGCGCGGATCGGTGCGACCCGCACGATTGCAGTCGGGTTGTTCGCTCTCGCAGTTGGTTTGGGAATCAGGTCCCTTGACGGCCCGTACGTCGTGGTCGGGGCCACTCTGCTGGCCTGCGCCGGCATCGCCTTGATCAACGTGCTCATCCCCGTGGTGATCAAGGGATCGTTCGCCGCCCGGGTGGGGCTGATGACGGGCATCTACACCGCGGCCCTACAGGGCGGTGGCGCCCTTGGGTCGGCGATCACACCAGGTCTCGAACAGTCGTTCGGGAATTGGCGTGCGGCACTCGCGATCTGGTCGCTGATGGCGGTGGCCGCCCTGGCCGTGTGGATCCCCGCCACCATCCGGCACCGGGAGCCCGCGCCACCTGCCACCCCGGTCGCCGCCGGATCCCGGCCCTCCATGCTGCGCAGCGGGCTGGCTTGGCAAGTGACGCTGTTCCTCGGAGCCCAAGGGTTCTTGGCCTACATCGTGATGGGCTGGCTACCTCAGGTATTCATCGACAGCGGCGTGAGCAAGGTCCACGCCGGCATTCTGGTGGGGCTGACCTCGCTGGTTGGTGTTCCCGTCGCGTTGGTGGTGTTGCCGATCGCCGCACGGAGGGCCAGCCAGAGCGCCTGGATCGTCGGAATTGGATTGTTCGGCATGGCTGGCATCGTCGGAGTGCTGATCGCCCCGGCAGCTCAGCCGGTGTTGTGGAGCATGCTCATCGGCGTGGGTATGGGCGCGTTCTCGATGGCACTTGCGGTGATCGCACTCAGGTCAAGGAATGCCGAGGACACCGTGCGACTTTCCGCGATGGCCCAGGGCTTCGGCTATCTGATCGCCGGTCTTGGTCCATTTCTGTTCGGACTGCTCCATGACGTCTCGGGCCATTGGACCGTGCCCTGGGTCATGTTCTTGGCGGTGTACGTGATTCAGATCGTCGCGGGTGCGCTCGCCGGCCGTGACCGGGTCGTCTGACCGTCGATCAGTCCAGCACGCCAACGCACGCCCGTGCGATGGCCAGCTCCTCGTCGGTGGGGATGACGAGCACCGTGGTCGGTGACATGTCGGCCGTGATGCGGCGCGGGCCCCGTGCCGGGCTGTCGTTGAGATGCTCGTCGAGCTCGATGCCGAGCGTGGCCATCGCACCGAGCGCATCGCGGCGCACCAGGGCGTCGTTCTCGCCGACGCCTGCGGTGAAGGTGATCACGTCGGTGTGGCCCAGCAGCGCCAGGTACGCGCCGATGTACTTGCGCAATCGGTGGATGTACACGTCGTAGGCCAAACGTGCTTCGGCGTCACCGGATTCGATGCGCTGGTGCAAGATCCGGAAGTCGATCGCCCCACCGAGACCCATCACTCCGGACCGGCGGTTGAGCATGGACTCGATGTCCTCGACGCTCATCCCCGCCGTCCGCCACAGGTAGGTGATGATGCCGGGATCGAGGTCACCGGAGCGGGTGCCCATCACCAGGCCCTCCATCGGCGTCAACCCCATCGAGGTATCCACCGGGCGTCCGCCTGCGATCGCCGATGCCGACGCACCGTTGCCGAGGTGCAGCACGATCTGGTTGAGCGATTCCAGCGGCGCCTGCAGGAACTCCGCTGCCTGCTCGCTGACGTACTGGTGCGACGTTCCGTGGAAGCCGTAGCGGCGAATGTGCCACTGCTCGGCCAGTTCCCGGTCGATCGCATACGTCGCCGCAGCGGGCGGCAGGTCGTGGAAGAACGCCGTGTCGAAGACCGCGACGTGCGGTAGATCCGGCAGCAGCCGTCGGGCGACCTCGATTCCGAGCACGGCAGGCGGGTTGTGCAGCGGGGCCAGTGGCGCGAGGGACTCGAGCGTGGCGATCAGCCCGCCGTCGACGAGCGTCGGCCGGTAGAGTTCCGGCCCGCCGTGCACGACACGGTGCCCCACCGCGACCAGACCCTGCTCGTCAAGGTCGAGCCCGGCCTCCGCCAGCTCGTCGAACGCCGCGCGCAACGCCGCCTCGTGGTCGGCGATCTCGCCCTCGCCGATGCGTTCGACGATGCCGTCGGCCAATTGCCGCCCCGAATCGGGTTCGACCACCGCATATTTCAGCGACGACGAGCCACAGTTGATTACCAGAACGGTCCGCGTGGTCATTAGCTCGATCGCTCCTCGCGTCCGCGGTCGCCCTGAGCCTGGATCGCCGTGATGGCCACGGTGTTGACGATGTCCTCGACCAGCGCTCCGCGCGACAGGTCGTTGACCGGTTTGTTGAGCCCCTGCAGAACGGGTCCGATCGCGATCGCCCCCGCACTGCGCTGCACGGCCTTGTAGGTGTTGTTGCCCGTGTTGAGGTCGGGGAAGATCAACACGGTGGCACGCCCGGCCACAGGCGAATCCGGCATCTTGGTGGCCGCCACCGACGGCTCGACCGCGGCGTCGTACTGGATGGGTCCCTCGACCAACAGATCCGGTTCGCGCTGGCGCACCAATTCCGTTGCCGTACGGACCTTGTCGACGTCCGCGCCGGTCCCAGACGTGCCCGTCGAGTACGACAGCATGGCTACCCGCGGTTCGATGCCGAACTGGGCCGCCGTACGCGCGGAGCTGATCGCGATGTCGGCGAGCTGGTCGGACGTCGGGTCCGGCACGATCGCACAGTCGCCGTATGCCAGCACCTGGTCGGCCAGGCACATCAGGAAGATGCTCGACACCGTGTTGACGTCGGGCCGCGTCTTGATGATCTCGAAGGCGGGCCGGACGGTGTGTGCGGTGGTGTGTGCGGCACCGGAGACCATGCCGTCGACCATGTCGTTGTGCACCAGCATGGTGCCGAAATACGAGACGTCGTGGATGATCTCGCGGGCCTGCTCGACGGTGACGCCCTTGCGCTTGCGCAGCTCGGCGTACTGCTCGGCGAACTGGTCGCACAGCTCGCTGGTGCGCGGATCGAGCACGGTGGCCGCCGAGAGGTCCACGCCCAGTTCCGCCGCCCTGGCCCGCACCACCGGCTCGTCGCCGAGGATCGTCAGGTCGGCCACCGACCGCTTCAGCAACCGCCCCGCCGCCTTCAGAATGCGGTCGTCGTCACCCTCGGGCAGCACGATGCGCTTGCGGTCCGACTTCGCCCGGTCCAGCAGCATGAAGGTGAACATCTGGGGCGTCGTCACCGTTGGCACCGAAATCGACAGCTGGGCAATGAGATCGGCGGTATCGACGTAGGTGTCCATCAATGCGAGGGCGGTGTCGATCTTGCGCTGCGAGCTCGCGGTCACGCGGCCTCTCGCCTGTGCCACGGCTCGCGCCGTCTCGTAGGTGCCGAGGTCGGTCGCGACGATCGGCAGGCGCAGCCCCAGGCCCGCCACCAACGCGGCGATCGATGGGTGCAGCGGCAATCCACCGTTGAGGATGATGCCCGACAGCGACGGAAAGCCTTCTGCTGCATGGGCACTGACCATCGCCAGCACCACGTCCGATCGGTCTCCCGGCGTGATCACCGCCATGCCATCGTGGATCCGCTCCAGCACGTGCTCGGCGGTCATGCCCGCCACCAGCAGGCTCGTCGCCTCCCTGCTCAGCAGATCGTCGTCGCCGCTGATCAACGTTCCGTGCACGGCGGCGCACAACTCGGCGACCGACGGTGCCACCAGCAGCGGTTCCTCCGGCAATACGTAGCTCTTGAGCGTCTTCGGCTCGACTCTCGCCAGAGCCTCGCTGACGGCGGCCACCTGCTCGGGGTCGCAGCGGTTGGCCACCACCGCGGCGGTGTGCGCGTGCTGGCCTGCGATCTCGGCCAGGCACAGCTCGACGACGTGCGCGACCTCGTCGGGCGTGCGGTCCTTGGCCCGCACCGCCAGCACCACCGGCGCGCCGAGGTTGACCGCGATGCGCGCGTTGGCGCTCAGCTCGCTTGGCGAGGCGACGTCGGTGTAGTCGCTGCCGACGATGACCACGGCATCGCACTGCTCGGCGACCCGGTGGAAGCGGTCGACGATGTCGGCGAGCGCGCCGTCCGGGTCCTCGTGCAGCTGGGCATAGTTGACGCCGACGCAATCCTCGTAGGGCAGACCCGCGGTGGTATGCGCGAGCAGCAGTTCGAGGATGTAGTCGCGGTCCTCGTGCAACCGGGTGATCGGCCGGAACACGCCCACCTTGGCGACGGTGGCTGCCAGCCGGTGCAGGATGCCTAGCGCGATCGTGGACTTGCCGGTGTCACCCTCTGGCGACGCCACGTAAATAGCCGAGATTGCGTCGATGCTCGGGTTGGGCACGCCAGCAAGCCTGCCGTATCAGCCCAGCCGACGCAGCGTCAGGGTCCCCCATGCACGCGAACCCCTTCCACGGAGAAACGTGCTGCTCACGGTGACAGTTCGCAATGTGCGGGTCCCTGTCACTGCGGTATATTCGACGTACGCCTCCCAGACCCCGAGGCCGCACGTGATCGCCCACCCCGTCGGGACGGGGTTTGTTTCTCGAGGATCGGGCCGAGACGGGGGCGGGTCCAGCAGCGGGCCAAAGTCAATGTCAAATGGACGAAGGCTGCCTCATGCCCAGATCAAGCAGTGCGCCGACAACGAAATTGAGTACTGGCAACGGTTTTCCCGATGTCGTGGTCACGGGCGTCGCCCTGACCACTTCGGTGGCCTCGGATGCGGACAGCACCTGGAAGCTGCTGCTCGACGGACAAAGCGGTATCCGCAGGCTCGATGATCCCTTCGTGGAGCAGTACGACCTCCCGGTCCGGATCGGCGGACACCTTCTGGAGACGTTCGACGGCGAGTTGACCCGGGTCGAGCTGCGCCGGCTGGGCTATGTGCAGAAGATGGCGACCGTGCTCGGCCGGCGGGTGTGGGACGAGGCGGGCAGCCCCGAGGTGGACACCAACCGACTGGCGGTGTCCATCGGAACCGGCATCGGCGCGACGGAAGCCCTGGTCTTTGCCTACGACGACATGCGCGCAAAGGGTCTCAAGGCCGTATCTCCCCTCGCGGTGCAGATGTACATGCCCAACGGGCCCGCCGCCGCGGTCGGTCTTGATCGCCATGCCAAGGCCGGAGTCATGACTGCCGTTTCGGCATGCGCGTCCGGCTCCGAGGGCATCGCTCAGGCGTGGCGACAGATCATCCTCGGCGAGGCGGACATCGCGATTTGCGGAGGCGTCGAGAACCGCATCGAGGCGGTGCCGATCGCCGCGTTCGCCCAGATGCGCATCGTCATGTCCACCAACAACGACGATCCGGCCGGCGCATGCCGTCCGTTCGATCGGGATCGCGATGGCTTCGTTTTCGGCGAGGGCGGGGCGCTGTTGGTGATCGAGACAGAAGAACACGCCAAGGCCCGAGGCGCCCCCATCCTGGCTCGCTTGATGGGTGCGGCGATCACGTCAGACGGCTACCACATCGTGGCACCGGATCCCAACGGGGAACGCGCCGGACATGCCATGGCGAGGGCCATCGAACTGGCCGGGTTGACCCCCGCCGACATCGACCACGTCAACGCACATGCCACGGGAACCAGGGTGGGGGACGTCGCGGAGGCAAAGGCCATCAACCGCGCCGTCGGGACCTCCGCAGCGGTCTACGCACCCAAGTCTGCACTCGGCCATTCGGTCGGGGCCGCGGGCGCGGTCGAAGCGATCCTTACCGTGTTGACACTGCGCGACGGCGTGATCCCGCCGACGCTCAATCTGACCAATCTCGACCCCGAGATCGACTTGGACGTGGTCTCCGGTAAACCCCGCACTGGTGACTTCAGGTACGCGATCAACAATTCGTTCGGCTTCGGTGGGCACAACGTGGCGCTCACGTTTGGAAGGTATTGACGGAAGGACTACCCCAACTGTGTTAGTCGTGGAATCCGGTCCACACCAACGTCATTCAACGGCTGCCTGACCGATGGCACTCAAGACGGACATCCGCGGGATGCGCCACACCTACCCGGACTACTTCGAGGTAGGGCGGGAGAAGATCCGCGAGTTCGCGGCGGCGATCAAGGCTGACGACCCGGCCAGCCTCGACGACGATGCCGCCGCCGAACTCGGCTACAAGGGTCTGGTCGCCCCGCTGACGTTCCTCACGCTGTTCGCGGTGCTGGCCCAGAAGGACTTCTTCAGGGTCGTCGACGTCGGCCTCGAGACCATGCAGATCGTCCAAGTCGACCAGAAATTCATCTATCACAAACCCGTGGTTGCCGGCGACAAGCTGTGGTGCCACTTCGACATCGTGTCGGTCGAGGAGCGGTTCGGCGCCGACATCGTGGTCAGCCGCAACACGTGCGTCAACGACAACGACGAGCCGGTGATGGTGGCGTACACGACGTTGATGGGCCAGCAGGCCGAGAAGTCCGCGGTGATCAACTTCGGCTAGTGCCCTGGGCCGTAGCACGTCGCAATGACAATTCGAGTGTTCGGCGTCGGTTTTGGGCGGAGTTGTGCACAGTCGCGGATTCATCCACAGCCCGTGGCTGCGAGTCGGTGAGATGTCTGGGTCCGCGAGCGTGAAAGTCTGTGTCCCCGAGCATGATCACAAGCGTGTTCGAGGAACTGGCGCAGTGCGATGACCTGCCGCACGTCGACGATGCGACGCTGGTCGATGCGCTGACCGGCTGGACCCGCGCCCAGGCCACCGTGGCCTATCACCGGATGGCGGTCATCGCCGAACTCACCCATCGGCGCTGCGCCGCCGAACAGGCCGTGGAGCGTGAGTTGTGGGCGTGCGATGGCTGGGACAGTGCGGCCGCCGAGATCGCCGCCGCCAGCGGGATCAGTCCGCGCGCGGCATCCACGCAGATGTGCCAAGGACTGGCGTTGCGCCACCGGCTGCCCCAGATCGCGAAGTTGGTCGCCGACGGCACCCTGGCCGCCCCGCTGGCGCACACCATCAGCTGGCGCACCCGACTCATCGAAGACCCCGACATCCTGGCCCGGGTTGATGCCGACCTCGCCGCCATCGCCTCGTCCTTCGGTCCGTTGTCGGTGACCAAGCTGGAGAACGCCATCGACGCCGCGATCCTGATCCACGACCCCGCCGCCGTGTGCCGCTTCCACACCGCCGCCAAAAGCTGTGACGTGAAGTTCGGCGATGCCGATGACACCACCGGCACCACCTCCATGTGGGGCCGGTTGACCGTCACCGACGCCGAACTCACCCAGCGTCGCGTCGCTCAGCTCGCCGCCACCGTCTGCCCCCACGACCCCCGCAGCATGGGCGAACGCCGTTCGGCAGCACTCGGTGTGCTCAGCGCCCGCGGCACCCACCTGCCCTGCACCTGCGCACGCCCCGACTGCCCCGCGCCTGGACCCGACGCCCGCGCCGAGGCCATCGTCATCCACATCCTCA
>JAOPVF010000425.1 GCA_025963195.1 Mycobacterium sp.
CGTGCCGAACGCTTGAGTGACTCGCCGTTCTGGTTCACATTCCTATAGTGACATATCAATCATGACATGTCACGGCTGGAGGTTGTATTTGCGAAAATTCGTTAGAGTTGAGCGGAACAGACTCAACCTTGACGGCGTTGACGTATGCGACAAGCATTTTCCCCGGCCATTCTCGCTGGCCACCCTGAGACGAAATGGAGGAGTTCGTGGACTCGTTCAACCCGACCACGAAGACCCAGGCGGCGCTGACGGCGTCGCTGCAGGCGGCGACCGCCGCAGGCAACCCGCAGATCACGCCGGCCCACCTGTTGCTGGCGCTGCTCACCCAGAACGACGGCATCGCCGCTCCGCTGCTGGAGGCCGTCGGCGTCGAACCCGCGACCGTCCGCGCGGAGACACAACGGATCCTCGACCGGCTGCCCAGCGCCAGCGGCGCGGCATCGCAGCCGCAGCTGTCCCCACAATCGCTGTCCGCGATCACCGCCGCCCAGAACCTGGCCACCGAGATGGACGACGAGTACGTCTCCACCGAGCACCTTCTGTTCGGCCTCGCCACCGGAGACGGTGAGGTCGCGAAGCTGCTGAGCGGCCACGGCGCGTCGCCGCAGGCGTTGCGCGATGCGTTCGTAAAGGTGCGCGGCAGTGCCCGCGTCACCAGCGCGGACCCCGAGGCGACCTATCAGGCGTTGGAGAAGTACTCCACCGACCTGACCGCCGCCGCGCGTGAAGGCAAGCTGGACCCAGTCATCGGGCGCGACAACGAGATTCGTCGCGTCGTGCAGGTGCTGAGCCGTCGCACCAAGAACAACCCGGTGTTGATCGGCGAGCCCGGCGTCGGAAAGACCGCGATCGTCGAGGGCCTTGCCCAGCGCATCGTCGAGGGCGACGTTCCGGAGAGCCTGCGCAACAAGACCGTCGTGTCGCTGGACCTGGGCTCGATGGTGGCTGGCGCGAAGTACCGCGGCGAGTTCGAGGAGCGGCTCAAGGCCGTCCTCGACGACATCAAGAACTCCGCAGGGCAGGTCATCACCTTCATCGACGAGCTGCACACCATCGTGGGTGCCGGCGCCACCGGCGAATCGGCGATGGACGCGGGCAACATGATCAAGCCGATGCTTGCCCGCGGCGAGCTGCGCATGGTCGGCGCCACCACGCTCGACGAGTACCGCAAGTACATCGAGAAGGACGCCGCGCTCGAGCGGCGCTTCCAGCAGGTCCTGGTCGGCGAACCGTCGGTCGACGACACCGTCGGCATCCTGCGTGGCCTGAAGGACCGCTACGAGGTGCATCATGGCGTGCGGATCACCGACTCGGCGCTGGTGGCCGCGGCCACGCTGTCCGATCGCTACATCACGTCGCGCTTCCTGCCCGACAAGGCCATCGACCTCGTCGACGAGGCGGCGTCTCGGTTGCGCATGGAGATCGACTCCCGGCCCGTCGAGGTCGACGAGGTCGAACGCCTGGTGCGTCGCCTCGAGATCGAGGAGATGGCGCTGTCCAAGGAGGAGGACGACGCGTCCAAGGACCGGCTGGAGAAGCTGCGCGCCGAACTGGCCGACTACAAGGAAAAGCTGGCCGAGCTGACCACGCGGTGGCAGAACGAGAAGAGCGCCATCGACATCGTCCGCGACTACAAGGAGCAGCTGGACACGCTGCGCGGCGAGGCCGACCGGGCCGAGCGCGACGGCGACCTGGCCAAGGCCGCCGAGTTGCGCTACGGCCGCATCCCGGCTATCGAGAAGCAACTCGACGCCGCACTGCCGGTGGCCGAGGCCCGCGAGAACGTGATGCTCAAGGAGGAGGTCGGACCCGACGACATCGCCGACGTGGTGGCCGCGTGGACCGGTATCCCCGCCGGGCGGCTGTTGGAAGGGGAGACCGCCAAGCTGCTGCGCATGGAGGACGAGCTTGGCAAGCGCGTCGTCGGCCAGAAGAAGGCGGTGCAAGCCGTCTCTGACGCGGTGCGCCGCTCTCGCGCGGGCGTCGCCGACCCGAACCGGCCAACGGGCTCGTTCCTGTTCCTCGGCCCCACCGGCGTCGGCAAGACCGAGCTGGCAAAGGCATTGGCGGACTTCCTCTTCGACGACGAGCGGGCGATGGTCCGCATCGACATGAGCGAGTACGGGGAGAAGCACTCCGTCGCGCGTCTGGTCGGTGCGCCTCCTGGCTACATCGGTTACGACCAGGGTGGTCAGCTCACCGAGGCGGTTCGCCGCAGGCCGTACACCGTCGTGCTGTTCGACGAGGTGGAGAAGGCCCACCCCGACGTGTTCGACGTGCTGCTCGCGGTGCTCGACGAGGGCCGGCTGACCGACGGTCAGGGCCGCACCGTCGACTTCCGCAACACCATCCTCATCCTGACGTCCAACCTGGGCTCGGGTGGCACCGAGGAGCAGGTGATGGCAGCCGTGCGCGCGGCATTCAAGCCCGAGTTCATCAACCGTCTCGACGACGTGCTGATCTTCGAGGGCCTGAAGCCCGACGAGCTGGTTCAGATCGTCGACATCCAGCTGGCTCAGCTGCAGAGGCGTCTCGCGCAACGGCGGCTGCTGCTCGAAGTCTCGCTGCCTGCCAAGAAGTGGCTTGCCGACAGGGGCTTCGATCCGGTCTACGGTGCGCGGCCGCTGCGCAGGCTGGTGCAGCAGGCGATCGGCGACCAACTCGCGAAGTTGTTGCTGGCGGGCGAGGTGCACGACGGTGACGTGGTGACGGTCGACGTCAGCGAGGACGGCGAGTCCCTGTTGTTGGGCAGCGCCTAACGGCCTGGGTTCAGTACGGCATCGATCATCGCCTGGCCGATGAAGGTGCCGTACTGCCCGGCCGACCAGCCGCGCTCGACGACGAGCAGTTCGTAGATCTCGGGCGAGTGGTAGGTCCACAGGACGTCGCGGATCTCGTCGGTCGAGGCGTCGCCTCGGGACCGCGGATGGTCGCCGGTCGCGGCCCGGACTGGCGACTCGCCGTGACCGCCGCCTCCGACGTCACGGTGCACGACACCTGGGACTCGATCGGACTGCGTGGCACGGGAAGCCACGACGTCACCGTCGACGGGTTGTCCGTGCCCGTCGAGCACACCATGTCGCCGTTCTTCGAGGCCGCCCGCCACGACGGGCCGTTGTTCCGGCTCCCGTTCTTCACCCTGATGGGGGTGACCATGGCCGGCTTCGCGCTTGGTGTCGCTCGACGGGCGCTCGACGAGATGGTCGCCATCGCGACTACCAAGGTCCGTCCGCCGGGGCCGGACCCGATCGGTCGCGACGGCGACGTCCAGGTCTCGATCGCACACGCGGAGGGCGCGCTGCAGGCCGCGCGCATTCGTCTTCGAGGGGTTGGACACGATGTGGAACGCCGCACTATCGGGTGACGTGCCGTCGGACGATCGGCGAGCGAGATTCCTGCTGGCCAATCAGCACGCAATGCGGGTCGCGGTCGACGCGATCACTACGGCGATC
>JAOPVF010000258.1 GCA_025963195.1 Mycobacterium sp.
CACACTCGCCTTATCCTGCACCACGCATTCGGTGGCGGCGGCCACCACGCTCTCGGCGCGGTGACGGGCGTACAGCTCACTGGCGAGCAGGCCGGCGGCGACTAAGCCGATCACGATCACCGCGATCCGGACTACCGACAGCGGGTTGCGCAGACGGAAGCGGCTCAGTCCGGAACCCTTCGTTGTCGGGGTGCCCGGCGGTGGGCCGTAACCGGGCTGGACCGGTGGCGGCGGGGGATGCGCTTCCATCCCTTTATCGTGGACCCGCCCAGCCGACAGCCTCGTGTGTGCCTGGCCAAATCTGCTAAATCGTCGTCGTTGTAGTCGCGTGGACGCTGGCCGCACAGCAGTCAGCCCGCCACCGAAGTGACGGGCAAGCGGATGGAACGGCCTCCGAAATCATGGGTGCAATCCGACACAACCGAGTAAGCCACGGAGACGACCGCAGCCACCGGGTTGGAGCACGGCAGGGTCATACGGTGGCGTCAGGTAGATATTGGCGAGATCGTGTCCCTCTTCGGCGATGTCGATCATTTGGCGGTGCAGGTGGGAATCAGCTATAGCAGTAGGAGTCCGACGAAGCGTCGCCGCCCTGCAGCCGGATCTGGTGCACCCGCAGGCCGCGGAACTCCTCGCCGTGCGGGAAGAAGTTCTCGTCGATGCTCAGCCCGCCGTCGGGATCCGCGTCGAGCTTGGCCATCCATGCGCCGACGCCGTCGGGGTAGAACTGGTCGTCCCATGCCCCGTACAGCGAGTTGGTGAAGTACACCCGCTTCCCGTCGCGGCTGACTTCGACCATCTGTGGCCCGCCAGCCAGCGGCATATCGGGCATCGCTGGATGGGGTGCGTTGTCGACGATGCCGCCGAGCCGCACAGATCCCACCTGCTTTGGTTTCGCGGGGTCCGACACATCGAACTGTTTCATCTCGCCGGTCCCCCAGCACGACACGTACAAGAACCGGTCGTCGACCGACAGGTCGATGTCGGTAATGAGCGGCGGCACCGCGGCAAACGGCTTGAGTGCGGGAGGCAGGAGGTTTGGGTCGGCGGGCTCTGCGGCGATGGTGATGACCTTCTCGGCCTTCCACTCGTGCTCGTCGCGGAACCAGCGCCAGACCGAGCCGGACAGGTCCTCAGTGGAAATCACCACGCCGACGAAGCCCCAGGTCGCCTCGGGGTCGTGGGACGGGCGCACCTCCAATGCCATCTGGTGCTGGGCGCCCAGGTCGACGCGCTGCATGTGCTCGCCCTTGGCAAGGTTCCAGAAGTGGATGGCGTGGCCGTACTTCTGGCCCAGCAACAATTCCGGCACGATGCCGTTCTCGATCATCGAGGGGCTGCCCCACTCGCTCGAGATCAGCACGTCGTGATTGAGGTGCCACCAGGCGTCGTAGTGGAAGTGCTGGGGCCCGCGGTCGGTCTCCCAGGCATGCAAGACGTCGAATGTCGCATGGTCGAGCAGGGCGATGCCGCCCGGTCCGTCATCGTTGCCCTCAGGGCCCCCGAGGCAGGTTAGGAATACGCCGTCTGGTCCGCAGTGAAGGGTGTGCGGACGCGAGTATCCGGCCTTTTGGGACAGGCTCTTGCCGTCGATCGTCTTAATCAGCGTCGGGTTGCGTGGGTCCGGCTGGGTGTCAAACACGTGGATGTTGGACGATCGCAGCCCGGGAACCAGGAGGTATCGGCGCTCGAGGCCGTGCATGTCGTGGCCCTCGTGCTTCAGGGCGCTGCTGCAGGCGTTCCAACCGAAGTGATGAAGCTCGTCGCCGCGGCCGGGGGCGTCGGTCCAGCCGACCACCCGCCCATAGCTGTCAGAGGCCGGATTCACATCGATGACGGTCATCGCGTCGTGCTTCTGTGCGGCACGGTCGAAGGCCACCACGTACGCGAGCTGCTCGCCGGGAGCGGCCGCCGCCTCTGCAGCGGTCCGGTAGAACGTCGGATCGATCGACGGATGAGCCATGTGAGGACCTCCCAAATGGGGCCGCTGATGCTCCAAGACAAGCCGCACGCAACTGCATCCGGTTGCCGTGAAAATCGTAGTCTCGGGTCGCACGTCCGGTCCGCGATTCGCGAATCCAGCGGGCGGGGCAGGTCGTCACCCGGATCACCCGACATTGGTTTCGGGCCAAGTTCAACAACCACAGATCTGGAAAACCACGCCACCCGCACCCCATCGCGGCGGCACTCGCGTAGTTGAGCAAGCCGCCAACCGGCCGCTAGCAGCGGGGCTCTGAACCGAGCCATTGGCTTAGTTCAAGAACGTGATGAAGTCATCAGATCCATTGGCAATCAATGCAATTAAGATCGGAACATGCCATCAGTCGAATGGCACTGCTCCCAGTATTCGGCCCTCAGGTGGTTCCTGGGGTGGCATCGTCGTGGAAGTGCGGGTCGATGACGCCTGCGCGGACCAAGGCGAGCAGGCTCACCACCAGCACCCATGCGGGGAACACCAACGTCACCCACATGCTGATGTCGGCGGCGATCAGCAGGCTGACCGCGAAGAGGTAGGTGCCCGCGATCAGCCAGGTCGGCATCAGCCGGGTCTTCAGCCAGATGGTGGCCAGCGAGATCATGAACACCGCACCCATCCGCAGCGCGTAGGTGTTGGTCAGCGTGGTCAGCAGCGCCTGGCCGAACGCCGCCACCTCGTCGTGCGCGGCCTCGTCGACCTTCAGCCTCCGGCCGGCCACCAGTCCGGCGCCGACCGCCGACGCCACGAACGTCATCGCCAGGAACAACAGCCCGCTGCCGAGGAATACCGACGCGAAGAACTTGTCCTCGTACTTGCCGATCCCGTCGCGCACCACGCCGATGAACCACAGGAAGGTGATGCCCGCGAACGGCATCATCAGCGCTGCCACCTTGAGCTTGTCTGCCGAGCCGTCGACCCATTGCGAATCATGCTCGCCGCCTTCGGGCAGCGCAGTTCGGATGAGCACCAGGACCGTCCCGAACAGCAGCGCGAACAGCACGCCCGCGAAGCCAGCCGCGCGCGGCGTGGACAACTTGCGGAGATTTCGATCAGTCCGTTGTTCGGTCACCGGGTCATGGTGACAGAGCAGCGGTCCGACCCGCTCGAAACTGCTCAGAGATCGCGTTTTCGCACTGAACTTCGATCTGACAGCAGTCTCGGCGTGAAGTCCCGTGAAGTCTCAGGGTTGGCCGGGCAGCAGCCGAATCATCAACCCGTTGGCTTCGGCGAGCAGCGCCCCGTCGGGGTCGCGGAGCTC
>JAOPVF010000466.1 GCA_025963195.1 Mycobacterium sp.
AGGTCGTGGCCGATCTCGTCGGTGCCGAACCAGTGGTGGACTGTTGGGCCGATATTGGCCTGCAACAGGTCTTGATCCTCAGGCGACCACTTGGTGATCCACAAGCCACCGATGGCCCATAGGATCATCAGCCCGACAACGACTGCTCCGATCCAGAACCGCGCTGTCGAACGCAGCCGCAGCCAGATGAGCCGGGCGCGGCTGGAGTTGCGGGGTGCCTTCTCAGGGTCGAAAAGGTCGACTGTCGTGTCCAGATCCAGCGACAGGGCTGGTTCCATTGCGGCCATCAGACCCTCACTCTCGGATCAAGCGCGGCATAGAGCACCTCTGCCAAGGTCGAAGAGATCAGCACGAGCACGGCGAGGTAGAACACCGAACCCGCGGTCGCGTTGATGTCGTTCTGCAGGATTGAGGTCAACGCCAGCTTGCCCATGCCCTGCCAGCTGAAGACCAGCTCCAGGAATGTCGATCCCGCGATCAACGTGCCGAAGCTGTAGGCGAAATAGGTCGACATCGGAATCAGCGCGACACGTACGCCGTGTCGGATCATGGCGGAGTTGCGGGTGCGGCCCTTGGATCGAGCGGTACGAATGTAGTCGGCGCTCAGCACATCGAGCATGGCGTTGCGCTGATAGCGCGAGTATTCGGCCGCACCAAGAGCGGTCAATGCGATGGTTGGCAGGAGTAGATGACTGAATCGGTCCTGCACGATGTTCCAGGTGCCACTCAGTCCCGGGGTGTATTGGCCGGTGAACTGGATCGCCTGATGGCCGATCGCGTTGTTGAAACTGGTCGCCACGATCATCAGGAGTACGCCGGTGACGAAGACTGGAGTCGCCAGCACGAGGTAGGACACATAGGTGACGACCTGATCGCTGAGCTTGTACTGGCGTACAGCCCCCCACACGCCGAAGGTGACGCCGAGGATCGCTCCGAGGATCGAGCCGATCAGCAGGAGCTGGAGGCTGACGCCGGAGCGGATCCACATGTCGTGACCGACGGAGTCCATGTTGTATTCGAGGCCAAAGGTGCCGTGGGCGAAGATGCCGGTGAGCCAGTCCCACGTCCGCTCGAGCACGGGAGTGTTGGGGTTGGTGCCCAACCTGTCGAGAGCGTGGCCGACGACCTCGTCACTCGGGCGCGGATTGCGGCCGTAGTAACGCGCGGCGGGATTGAGCACCAGGCTCGCCAGCACGTAGCCCACAACGGTGGCCAGCATCGTCAGAATTGCGTAGTTGATGAACCTACGAATGAGGTAGACGATCACGATGGCTGCTCAGTCAACCGTCGGACAATCACTAATGGGGCCCTTCGTCTCGCCGCGCGTTCACCCCTCCGAGCGGCGGGAACGTTGCGTCACACTATCAATCTGATAGTCACAAATGACCGGTGAGCCAGCCGATATTAACTACCGCAACCGAATCGCAACATTGACCACAATCAGCAGTCCGAACACCAACCACTCGCGCCAGCGCCACGCGGTCGTCGCAACCGCGGTCGAATCGCCGCCAGGGTGCGCGTGGTCCCACGGTGCGCGGAAGTGGTCGACAGCGGCCTCGACCTCTGGCGTGGTCGGCTTTGGCGCCTGGAGTGCAAACTCGTTGGGATTGGAGCGCCCCGCCGAGTACGTGATCATGCCGGCAGCGCCTGATCCGCCGATACCGCCCACCCTCCGGGTCGGCCGGCGGCGCTTGATGCCGGGTGCATTCCACGACGTGACCTTGCGCTCCCGGCCTCCGGCAAACCGCGCGAGAACCGTCGCCGCCCCACCCACGCGTACGTCGATGAGGGCACCGAAGGGCACCGTCACGATGCGGACCGGGTTGTTGATCGTGATCCCTTCGGCGTCAACCGTGAGATTGGGTGTGAACAGCACGATCCAGGTTGCCAGCGCCACGGCCGCCATCGCCATGACCGTATGCAACGTGAAGGTTGCCGTGCCCTCGACGATCGCGTCGCCACTGGCCAAGACACAGGTCGCCCACACCGCGATGGGCACGACACGCGACATGCCCGACTGTTTGAGGACGGTGCGCTCAGAACTCATTCCGAGAACCTACGCCACACTGGGTTGGTGGTCAGAAGCCAGGAGTACGCGCCGGGCCGACTGCTCGATGTGCACGGCGAAGGCAAGGCTGGGGTAGTCCTGATGTGGCACGGGCGAGGGCCCAACGAGCGCCGCGTTCTGGCGCCCTTGGCCGCGACAGTTGCTTCGCAGGGTTTCCGCGTGCTGGTGCCAGATTGGAACTCCGAGGCCGCGGACGTCGGACGGTCCGAGCTGCTGGCATCCGTTCGCTGTGCCCACGCGGCGAGTGGGGCGATCGGCCTCGACCCTGGGGAACTCTCGATCGTCGGGTGGTCGCTCGGCGGGACGGCGGCCGTCGGTCTAGGAGTCCACGCAGCATCGTTGGGGATGACCGTGAAGCGAGTCGTGACTCTTGCTGCGAACTTTGACTCCATCGACCCCATCTCCGGCGTTCCCCTCGCGGATCCACTTCCACTGGGGAGCGACCAGACCCAGTTCGTTGTCGTGCACGGCAACCGCGACGAGATCGTCGACCCGGCCGTCGCTCGAGTGGGACGTCGGCGGCTGCAAGACGCCGGCTGGGCGGTGTCGTCGGTCAGCACCGGGACCGACCATGCGGGAATCGTCATGGCCGAATACGACCAGGCGTCCCAACGGTGCCTGCCCAGCGACGACGAGGGCCGGCAACTTCAGGGTCGGGTCGTCATCAAGGCCCTCAGGCCTACTTCTTCTTGGGGGTGAAGCCGACTCGGGTCCAGTCGGGCTGCTCGAACTGGCTGGCTCCGTAGTTGAGTACGCCATTGCGTACGGCGACCGTGATCGGCGTAACGGCAATCGGCACGATCGGGGCCTCGGCGAAGAGGCGGGTGTCAATGGACCGGACGATCTCGTGGCGCTTGGCCGCATCGAGGGCGGCGTTGGCCTTGTCCCAGTCGGCGCCGAGGCCGTCATCGCGCAGACCGGTGAAGTTCTGGCCGGAGTCGACCGGGAAGAACAGCGGCTCGGTGGCGGCGACCGGGAAGGCCGAGCCGCGCCACGCGAACGTGACGATGTCGAAGTTGAGCGCGATGACATAGCTGTTGAAGAAGGAGGCAGCGGCGACCGTGTGAAGCTTCACCGAGATGCCGACCTTCTTGAGCTCACCCTTGATGGCCGCGGCCCGCTCGGAGTTGGTGGGGGTCGTGGCCGGCACTGGCATCGTGAGCGTGAGGACCTTGCCCTTGCGCGCCATCAGCCCGTCGGCGTTCTTGGCATACCCGGCCTTGGCCAGCAGCCGAGCCGACTCCTTGGGGTCGTACGCGATCGCCGCGGATGAGTCGTGATAGCCGCGCTGGCTGGGCAGATAGATATAGCTACCCAGGGTCGTGCCCTTGACGCCGACCTCGCTGGCCGACTGATCGGCGATCTGCTGGCGGTTGATTGCGTGGGCGACGGCCAGTCGTACGTTGACGTCCTTGAGCGGTCCGCGTGCGCCGTTGAGGGTCAGTTGCGTCCACTCCACACCCGAGGCGGCTTGAAGAGTGCCCTGACCTTTGACCGTGTCGTATGTGCCGGCCTGGACATCGACCGCGTCGAGCTCATTGGCGGCGTATGCCTTGGCCTGCACGTCGTCGCTGGCGATGCGCCACACGATCTTGGCCAGTCGCGGCCGCGCGCCCCACCAGCGGGGGTTGGGCGTCTCGGTCACCGTGCCGGTCTTGGCGTCGATCGAGGCGACCTTGAACGGTCCGTTGGACGGGATCGCCCGCTTGCGGAACGCCGAGTTGAACAGCTTGGGGCTCGAGCTGACATTGGCCGGCAGCCGCGGATAGACATACAGCGGCCACTCGCCGACCGGCCTCTTGAAGACCACGGAGTAGGCGTACGTGCCCTCGGCCTTGACGGTCGAGATGTCTTCGTAGCCGGCCGTCGAACTCACCTTGAATGCGGAGTTCGAACCGTTCTGCGCGTGCCAGAACGCCACCATGTCCTTGGACTTGATGGGGGTGCCGCCCTGCCACACCGCGTGCTTGTTGAGATGCACCGAGATGGTCAACGGGCTCTTGTTGGTGACCTTGATCGACGTGGCGTAGTCGGGGTCGACCTGCCAGCCACCGTCGGCCGTGACCCGGATCGCGCTGCCGGCCGTCGGGGCCAGGATCGTCGAGGCATCCGACATCGAGCCGTCGGTCTGCTGGGGGTTGAAGTTGCTCGGGATCGCGTCGGCAGCGAGCCGTAGCGTGCCCCCGGCGGCAACCTTGCTCGGCGCGGCAGTGACCCACCCGGTGTTGTGCAGGGTCTGGTCGGCGTGCGCGGATGCGGTGGAGTCATTTCCACCAGGGAGGATCGAGCAGCCGGAGAGCGCGAGGGCTCCGGCAAGTACGAGGCTCGCGGCCGTGGCCGAGGGGGTTCGAACCGTCATAGGGATGTGCCACCGACAACAGGTCGGCACCCGCGTGAACGGGTGCCGACCTGTCGGGTGGACTACTTGGAGGGCACCACGTTGAGCTTGACCTGCGCGCTCACTTCGGGGTGGACCCGCACGGACACGGTGTGCGCGCCGAGGGACTTGATCGGGTTGCCGACCTCGATGCGACGCTTGTCGACCTTGGCGCCGGCGGCACCCAGGGCTTCAGCGATGTCGGAGACGGTGACGGCGCCGAACAGGCGGCCACCCTCACCGGCGCGCACCGGAACGTTGATCGGCGAGGCCTCGAGGTTGCCCTTGATGCTCTGGGCTTCTTCGAGGTCGTGGATGGCGTGCGCGTCACGCGCAGCCTTGATCGAGTCGACCTGCTTGGCGGCGCCCTTCGACCAACGGATGGCGAAGTTGCGCGGCAGCAGGAAGTTGCGGCCGTAACCGTCCTTGACCTCGACGATGTCGCCGGGGGTGCCGAGGTTGGTGACCTCGTGGGTGAGGATGAGCTTCATCTCCGTGGCCCCTTAACGGCTTGTCGAGGTGTAGGGAAGCAGAGCCATCTCACGGGCATTCTTGATCGCCTTGGCGATGAGACGCTGCTCCTGCACGGTGACACCTGTCACCCGACGCGCGCGGATCTTGCCGCGGTCGGAGATGAACTTGCGCAGCAGCGCGGTGTCCTTGTAGTTGATTTCGGTGACCTTGGCCGCGGTGAGCGGATTGCTCTTCTTCTTCGGCTTTCGGACTACTGGCTTTGCCATGGTGCTCCTGAACTGTGTTTGCTAAAAGTGTTGGTTAGAAGGGGGGCTCGTCGGTGGTGCCGGCGTTGCCGCCCCACGCTCCGCCTTGTGCAGCGGGTGCGGAAGGCTGAGTCGACCACGGGTTGCTGTCTCCGGCCGGAGCGCCACCACCTGAGTTTCCTCCGCCAGAGCCGCCACCGAACCCACCGCTGTCAGCGCGGTTGGCCTTGGTGACCTTCGCGGTCGCGTAGCGGAGCGAGGGGCCGATCTCGTCGACGTTGATCTCGACGCTCGTGCCCTTCGAACCGTCCTGGCGCTCGAAGTTGCGGACCTTGAGGGCGCCCGTCACGACGACGCGCTGACCCTTCTGCAGGGACTCCGCGACGTTCTCGGCGAGTTGGCGCCACGCGGCACAGCGGATGAACAGCGCGTCGCCGTCCTTCCACTCGTTCGTCTGACGGTCGAACGTACGAGGCGTC
>JAOPVF010000487.1 GCA_025963195.1 Mycobacterium sp.
ACGACGGTGTCGACGCGCCGGGTCGACTCGAGCACCTGTGGGCCCTTGATCAGAATCCCGAGCTGCGCCCCGCGTCCGGTGCCGACCAGCAGCGCGGTCGGCGTCGCGAGTCCCAGTGCGCACGGGCACGCGATGATCAGCACCGCGACGGCAGCGGTGAACGCCGCGCTCGGCGGCCCGCCCGCGACCAACCAGCCGGCGAGTGTCAACAGCGCCAGCCCGATCACGATCGGGACGAAGATCGCCGAAACGCGATCGGCCAGCCGGGCTACCTCGGCCTTGCCGCTCTGCGCGTCGGCGACGAGCCGCGCCATCTGGGCCAACTGGGTGTCGGAGCCGACCCGGGTCGCCCTAACGTTCAGCAGGCCTCCGACGTTCACGCATGCCCCGACCACGTCGTCGCCTGGTCCGACCTCGACGGGCACCGACTCGCCGGTCAGCATCGAGACGTCGATCGCCGACGCGCCGCTGGTGACTACCCCGTCGGTAGCGACCTTCTCGCCTGGTCGCACCACGAAGACGTCGCCGACCGCGAGTTCGCTTACCGGGATTCGTGTTTCGGATCCGCCGCGCAACACGGCGACGTCCTTGGCGCCCATGTCCAACAGTGCGCGAAGTGCAGCGCCGGACTGCTTCTTGGCGCGCGCCTCGAAGAAGCGCCCGGCCAGGATGAAGGTCGTGACGACGGCGGCGACCTCGAAGTAGAGGTGCCCCGGTGCCAGTCCGAGGGCGCTGCCGAACACCGTCCACGTCGACCATAGGTACGCGGCGAGCACGCCGACCGAGATCAACGTGTCCATGGTTGCCGCGCCGTGCCGCAGGTTCGCCACCGCAGCGCGGTGGAACGGCCACGCACCCCAAAGCACCACGGGCGTGGTCATGGCGAAGGCCAGCCATTGCCAGCCCGCGAAGTGCAGCGCGGACACCATCGACAGCAGCAGCACCGGTGCACTCAGCGCGGCGGACACCAGCAGCCTTGGCAGCCAGGACTGCTCGACGGGCGCAGCGGCTGGCAGTGTCGCCGTGTAGCCGGTGGCCTGGACGGCGGCCACCAACTCGTCGCGCGTCACGTCGCCGCCGAAGTCGATCGTCGCCTGCTCGGTGGCGAAGTTGACGGTCGCGTGCACCCCGTCGATCTTGTTGAGCCGCTTCTCGATTCGCGCGGCGCACGACGCACAAGTCATCCCGCCGACGGCGAGCGTGACGTTGCTCATGCCTATGCCTATGCCTATGCCGCGGACGCGACGTCGTACCCGGCGTCCTCGATCGCGGCCGCCACCTGCACCGCGTCGGGCGAACCGCTCACATGCACCGTTCCGGCACCCAGGTCGACGTCGACTCCGGCGACGCCGGACAGCGCCGAAACGGCCGTCGTGATGGCTGACACGCAGTGTCCACAACTCATGCCGCCAACTTCCAAGACCATGCTCATAACCCAACTATATACCCGTGGGGGGTATAGGCAGTGGGCTCTCCCTACGCGGTTGGGATCTGAACGCCCTCAGAGGGCTGGACGATGACGAATCCCTGCCCGTGGAACGAGACCTGGAGCGCTTCGCCCGAGCCTCTGCCGATCAGCGCGCTTGCCTTGAAACTGGTCTTGAGCTGAGTCTGCAGGCTTGCCGACCACGCCACTACCGCGTTGGTGTCCGCGAATGTCGGCGCCTCCGCCGCGTTGAGCACCACCGGAGGGCCGTCCGTCGTCAACGCCACCCAGCCGGTGCCGCGCAGCGTCGTGTTGAACAAGCCACCCGTCGCGATGCTGCCGCCCTTCACCCGCTCGATGTTCCAGCCGAGACTGGCGGAGAAGGCGAGCACGTTCTTGCCGCTGATCGACAGGGCGGAGTTGCTCAGGTTGAGCACGTGCACGTCGTGCGCCAGCTCGGCGAGGAAGACGTCGCCCTGACCTTGGCACCTCATCAACGGCACACCCTCGCCCGTCAGTGCCTTCTTGAGGAACTTCCCTGCCCCGCCGCCCTCGAAGGCGAAGTCCACGTTGCCCTGGTAGGCGACCATCGAGCCCTGCCGCGCCATGAACGGTTCACCGAGCCGCACCCGGAGCATCTTGGAGTTCTGGTTCGCGATCAGCTTGGCTTCCTTCTCGCTGAAGCGTCCGTCGACCAGATCACCGGTGATGCCTGCGAAACCGTCACCGGCCCCGTGCGTAGCCGGCTGAGGTACTGCCTGCTGCGCGCCGTACGTTGCACCGGGCTCACCGGCACCAGCCGCCTCGTGCGCCCCGGGCTGGCCGCTACCCTGCGGGCCGCCGCCGAGCGGCGCCGTTCCGGTTCGGCCCTGGTGGTTGACCTGATCGGTCCAGTTCCTGCCGTCCCACCAACGGTATTCGAAGCGGCCGTCGGGATCGGGTTGCCAGCTGCCAGGTCCAGTCACGTCTCGCTCCTCGGATAGATGGCGGTGTCGAATTGATGAGGTGTCGAACTCGTCCCACTCGACCCTATGGCACTCGGAACCCCGTAGGGGGCGGCACCGGGACCCTGGGACTTCCTCGACTGGGAAGGGCCTGGAGGTGGCATCCTGGGCAGATGGCTAAGGAAATCGACCCGGTGCGGGCGCGTAGCGCCGTCGCGGTCATCAAACAGCACCCCGGCATGGTGTTGTTCCTGACGACGCCGGCGCTGTTGGTCGTCGGCGTCGTGTGGCTGCTCACCGGCAGTGCGGCGTGGGCGGGGCTACTCCTCGTCGCACTGGTGCTCGGTGGGGGCGCTGTCCTGTACGGCGCGCTGAAGCGCCGCTAAGACCCGATTGCCGGAACCCGTTTGATGACGGCGTTCGCTCTTGGAGAAGTGCACGCTCCTTCCCTGGTAACGGTGTAATCATGTAATCATGAGATCACACCATCACACCCAGGGCCGCCGGCCAGGACGTTCCGGCGGTTGGCAACAGTCACAGCAGCCCGACGCGGGCGACGCGGCCGAGTGGATCGCAGGCCGACTGCCAGAGGGCTGGTTCGCAGGCGATCCGACCGTGGTCGTCGACCGGGAGGAGATCACCGTCATCGGCCGCCTGCCCGACCAGGACGGCGACGAGAGTGAGGCCCGCGCCTCCGGGCGCGCTGCCCGCTTCCGTGAGGAGACCCGGTCGGAGCGGATGCGCATCGCCGACGAGACCGAGGGCCGCTACGGGCGCAAGGTCGCGTGGGGCGTAGAAATTGGGGTGATAGGTACCGACAAATACGAGCGGATCCTGTTCACCCACATCGCCGTGCCGGTGATGACCCGGCTCAAGCAACCGGAGCGTCAGGTGCTCGACACACTGGTCGACGCGGGCGTGGCGCGCTCGCGATCCGACGCGCTGGCCTGGTCGGTGCGGCTGGTCGGCGAGCACGCCGACGAGTGGCTGTCCAAGCTCCGTGAGGCCATGTCGACGGTCGATGACCTGCGCACCGAGGGCCCCGACCTCTAAGCGGATCGACAAATCAAGGGTATTCCCCGATTCCTGAGGGGCCCGCTGCTCGGTACTTTTTCCCCGTCGAGCATTTCGGGCGCGGTGCCGAGGGGACAGCGTTGGCCGGAATCAGACAAGCGCAGGGTCTAGGTGCGGGTGCGGGCGGTGCCGCCGAATCGGGGGATAACGGCGGCGGGGAACCGGCGCGTCCGCACCAACGGTCCGGCGCACCCGCGGTCGACCGGGAGGACGGCCGCGGGTGTGTCGGGATCCGCCTCACGCCTGCGTCATTGCCCAGTACTCGCCACGCCGAGCAAGCAGCTCGGCGTGGCTGCCCCGTTCCACGATGCGGCCCGCCTCCATCACCAGGATCATGTCGGCGTCACGAATGGTCGACAGCCGGTGCGCGATGATGAAACTGGTTCTGTCACGGCGTAACTCGGCCGTGGCCTGCTGAATCAAAAGCTCAGTGCGGGTGTCCACCGAGCTGGTCGCCTCGTCGAGGATGAGCAGCCGCGGGCGGGCCAGGATCGCCCTGGCGATGGTGATCAACTGCTTCTCGCCGGCGCTGATGTTGCCGCCGTCGTCGTTGACCACGGTGTCGTAGCCCTTCGGCAACGTGTGCACGAACCGGTCGACGTGCGCTGCCTTGGCGGCGTCGATGACCTCGGCCTCGGTCGCGTCGGGCCTGCCGTAGGCGATGTTCTCGTGAATGGTGCCCGCGAACAGCCAGGTGTCCTGCAATACCATGCCGATTCGGGACCGCAGGTCGTGGCGGCGCAGCTCCGAGATGTCGACGCCGTCGATCAGGATGCGGCCGGAGTCCACCTCGTAGAACCGCATCAGCAGGTTGACCAGCGTGGTCTTGCCCGCGCCGGTCGGACCGACGATCGCGACGGTGCTGCCCGGTTCGGCCATCAGCGACAGGTCCTCGATGACGGGCGTGCCGGGCCGGTAGGCGAAGTTGACGTGGTCGAACTCCACCTGGCCGAGGCCGCGCGGGTCCACCGGCACCGGCGTCGGCGGGTCCGGCGGTTGCTCGTCGGCGTCCAGCAGGTCGAACACCCGCTCCGCACTCGCGATCCCGGACTGCAGCGTGTTGTACATCGCCGCCACCTGGGTGAGCGGCTGGTTGAACTGGCGCACGTACTGAATGAACGCCTGGATGCTGCCCAGCGTGATCTGGCCGGTCGCCACCTGAATGCCGCCGACGACCGCAACGGCGACGTAACTGAGGTTGCCGATGAACGTCGTGGCAGGCGATACCAGGCCGGAGAGGAACTGTGCCTTGAAGCTGGCCTCGTACACGTCTCCGTTGAGCGTGCTGAACCTGTTCTCCGCGATCTCGCGGTGTCCGAACGTCTTGACCACGGTGAAGCCGCTGTAGGTCTCCTCGATGTGCGCGTTGAGCCTGCCGGTGTTGCGCCACTGCGCGACGAACTGCCTCTGTGACCGCCGCGCGATCGACCGGGTCGCCAGCAGTGACAGCGGCACCGTGAGCACGGTGATCAGGGCCAGCAGCGGTGAGATGGTCAGCATCATCACCAGCACCGCGATCACCGTCAGCAGCGACGTCAACAGCTGGCTGACGGTGATCGTCACCGACGACTGAATGTTGTCGATATCGTTGGTCACCCGGCTCAGCAGCTCGCCGCGCTGGCGAGTATCGAAGTGCGA
>JAOPVF010000548.1 GCA_025963195.1 Mycobacterium sp.
GCGAGACCACGTAGCCCAGGCAGACAGGCTGCTCAGTCTTGCCGTTACCGGCTTACTCGTTCCTAACCAACCCCACGGTTGAGCCAGCTCATCTCACCGGTGTCACCGCCGCCGCGGTAGGGCTCCAGCGATTCGTCCCAGGCCGTGCCGAGCACCGAATCAAGCTCGGCGGCAAGGGCGTCCGCACCAGAGGCCATCATGCCGCGCAGGCGCATCTCGCCGACCATCACGTCGCCGTTGGCGCTCATCACGCCGTTCCACAGGCCGAGCTGCGGCGTGTGGCACCACCGGTGGCCGTCCACACCCTCGCTGGGGTCCTCGGTCACCTCGAACCGCAGCACCGACCACGACCGCAGCGCGTTGGCCAGCTGGGCACCGGTGCCAACCGGACCGATCCAATTGGTGACGGCGCGCAGTTGCCCGGGCATGGCGGGCTGAGGGGTCCACTTCAAGTTCGCTCTAGCCGACAGGGTCGACGAAAGCGCCCACTCGACGTGTGGGCATACCGCCGCGGGCGAGGCGTGGATGTAGACCACACCGTTCGTCGCGTCGGCGAATTGGTTCGACGCACGCATCCTTTGCTCCTTCGGCTCCACTAGGGACGTCTTCCCCAAGCCGGCCTGGCGGTTCCGAAAGGTCACGATGCATGCTGTTGAAATTGTGTCGCGCGTGTCTATTGTGCCTTGTGGGACCCCTGTTGCGCTAGTGTGCTCCGAATTCTCTCAGCACTCCATCAGACAGGGCAGGCCACAGCTGACGGGTCCACTCGTCGAAATCGCGGTCGGTCAACACGACCAGGGCCAGGTCAGCGGTCGGATCGGCCCATATGAAGGTGCCCGATTGGCCGAAGTGCCCGAACGTTTCACCCGAGTTCGACGATCCCGTCCAGTGTGGTGACTTGCCGTCGCGGATCTCGAAGCCCAGGCCCCAGTCGTTCGGCCGCTGGACGCCGAAGCCGGGCAACACGCCGTCGAGTCCGGGGAACTCCACCGTGATGGACTCGGCGTGCAGCTGCGGCGAAACGACCTCGGGCCGCAACAGATCGACGGCGAAGGCGACGAGATCGGCCACGGTCGACTCCGCGCCGTACCCGGCCGCTTCCGCACCGCCGACGAGTGCCGACGCCTGCATGCCGAGGGGTTCGAAGACCGCTTCGGCGAGGTAACGCTCGAATTCGATCTCCGACGCCTGCTGCACCGTTTCGGCGAGCACCCCGAAGCCGTAGTTGGAGTAGATGCGACGCTTGCCCGGCTCGGCCTGGACATCCCCCGTCCGCATCGACAACCCCGACGCGTGAGCGAGCAGGTGCCGAACCGTCGACCCGGGCGGGCCGGCAGGGGTGTCGAGTTCGACGACGCCCTCCTCGATCGCGACCTGTACCGCTCGGGCGACCAGTGGCTTGGTCACGGACGCGAGGGCGAACCGACGCCGGGTGTCACCGAACTCCGCCAGCACGCCAGAAGGCCCCACGACCGCAGCTGCGGCAGTCGGAACCGGCCAGTCGGATATCGTGTCCAAGGCGCTCATGGCGGAGCAGCCTAATCCGTTCCGGGTCGCGTCCACCGACGCCATCGCCACCCCTTAAGTTGTAGCCATGAGTCAGACAGTGCGCGGCGTGATCTCACGGAGCAAGAAGCAACCCGTCGAATTGGTTGACATCGTCATCCCCGATCCGGGTCCCGGTGAGGTCGTCGTCGACGTGACCGCGTGCGGCGTCTGCCATACCGACTTGACCTATCGCGAGGGTGGCATCAACGACGAGTATCCGTTCCTGCTCGGGCACGAAGCCGCAGGCACCGTCGAGTCGGTCGGCGCGGGCGTGACCCACGTCGAGCCCGGTGATTTCGTGATCCTGAACTGGCGCGCGGTGTGTGGTGAATGCCGGGCCTGCAAGCGCGGCCGGCCGTGGTACTGCTTCAACACCTTCAACGCCGAACAGAAGATGACGCTGACCGACGGCACCGAACTCACCCCGGCGCTGGGCATCGGTGCGTTCGCCGACAAGACCCTCGTGCACGAAGGGCAGTGCACGAAGGTCGATCCGGCCGCCGACCCCGCCGTCGCGGGGCTCCTGGGCTGCGGCGTGATGGCCGGCCTCGGCGCAGCTGTCAACACCGGCGCGGTCGGCCGCGATGACACCGTCGCGGTGATCGGTTGTGGCGGTGTGGGTGACGCGGCGATCGCAGGCGCGGCGCTGGTGGGCGCACGGCGGATCATCGCCGTCGACACCGACGACACCAAGCTGAACTGGGCACGGCAGTTCGGTGCCACCCACACCATCAATGCCCGCGAACTCGACGTCGTCGAGACCATCCAGGACCTCACCGACGGCAACGGCGCCGACGTGGTGATCGACGCCGTCGGCCGTCCCGAGACCTGGAAGCAGGCGTTCTACGCCCGCGATCTCGCCGGAACCGTTGTGCTGGTGGGTGTTCCGACCCCGGACATGACACTGGAGATGCCGCTGGTGGACTTCTTCTCCCGCGGCGGCTCGCTGAAGTCGGCGTGGTACGGCGATTGCCTGCCCGAGCGCGACTTCCCCACGCTGATCAGCCTCTACCTGCAGGGCCGGCTGCCCCTTGATAAATTCGTCACCGAGCGCATCGGTCTGGACGGCATCGAGGATGCCTTCCACAAGATGCACGCCGGTGAGGTACTGCGCTCCGTGGTGATCCTCTGATGGCGAGCGCGATCCAACGCGTCGTCACCAGCGGCACCTTCGAACTCGACGGTGGCAGTTGGGACGTCGACAACAACATCTGGATCGTCGGTGACGACTCCAACGTCGTGGTGTTCGACGCCGCGCACACCGCGCAGCCGATCATCGATGCCGTCGCGGGACGCAACGTGGTCGCGGTGGTCTGCACGCACGGGCACAACGACCACGTCACCGTCGCACCCGAACTCGGCGAGGCACTCGACGCGCCGGTCCTGCTCCATCCCGCCGACGAAGTCCTGTGGCGAATGACGCATCCGGACAAGGACTTCCGCAGCGTGGACGACGGCCTGGTGCTGTCTGCCGGCGACGTGGAGATCCGCGCTCTGCACACGCCTGGCCACTCGCCGGGTTCGGTGTGCTGGTATGCACCGGAGCTGGGCGCCGTGGTCAGCGGCGACACGTTGTTCAACGGTGGCCCCGGTGCCACGGGACGGTCCTTCTCCGACTTCCCCACCATCCTGGCGTCCATCTCGGAGAAGCTGGGCAAGCTGCCAGGCGACACCGTGGTCTACACCGGGCATGGCGACACCACCGTCATCGGCGACGAGATCGTGCACTACGACGAATGGGTCGCCCGCGGCCACTAGATCCCGTCGAGTACCCGCCTCTTCTCGGCCTCGTACTCCGCTTCGGTGAGTGCGCCCGAATCACGCAGCTGGGCAAGCGTATTGAGCTGTTGGATGCGGATGCCTTGATCGGTGGGCACGTACGGGTCGGCGGACTGCGTGAACGTCGCCGGGGGCGGTGAGTACATCGGCGACGGGTACGCCGGTGGTGGCGGATAGGCCGGCATCAACTCGGTTCGCTTGACCTTGCTGGCCCAGACGCGCGCGATGATCAGGTCGACGATGGCAAGGCCGAAGATCGCCGCGAAGATCCACGGCAGGTGGCCGTAGCTGCTGCCGTGCCCGAACGCCAGCCGCGGGTCCAGGAACGCGCTGACATTGCCGTCGGCGGTGATGTCGTAGGTGCCCTCGGCACGGTCCGGCGACTCATGCAGCGCAGTCTGTCATGGCGA
>JAOPVF010000004.1 GCA_025963195.1 Mycobacterium sp.
GCCGTGCAAGAGGTTCTCGCCGATCACCCGGGCCTTGTAGGCCACCGGGTTGTGCAGCGTGATGGTGCGGATGTTGCGCCAGTGCCGATCCAGGTTGCGCTGCCTGCTCGACGCGCTGGCCCCGCCCAGCTCCAGCAGACGGGTGGCCGCCTCTGGCGCGACGTCGTCGAGGTGCACCTTGACCTTGGCGACCTTGAGCTGCGCCTCGGCGGCCAGTGCCGCGTCCGGACCGTCGCCGGAGTCCGACGCCGTGGCCCGGCCGATCGACTCCGCCGCGTCGAGGACGGCAGCCCTGGCCACGTAGGCCGTACTCGCCAGCACGCCGAGCTGGCGCTGCAGCAGCGGATCGTCGGTCGGCTTCTCCGTGGTGGCGTGGCTGAAACTGCGTTCACGCGAACGCAAAAGCGCTACGCCGTCGTCGACGACTGCCTCCAGTACACCTGCGACGACCGCGTGGATGTACAGCTGTAGCGACGCGTACTGCACGGTCGGCGTCGGCTCGGCGTCATACGGCGAGTCGGACAGCACCTCCTCGGCCGACACCTCCACGTCCTTGAAGATCGTCGTGCCGGTACCCGTGCGGCGCTGACCGAAGCCGTCCCAGTCGTCGATCAGCCGCACGCCGCTCCTGTCGGCGGGGACGATCACGACGGCCACCGAGTCGTGGTCGGTGGTGGCGGTCGCGGTCAGGTAGTCGGCGAACAGGGTGCCGGTGCTGTAGTACTTCTCCCCGGTGAGTCGGAATCCGACGGCCGGATCGGGCAGCAGTCGGGTGTTGAACACCAGGCTGCCGACGGCAAGCGAACCCTTCTCGCTGAACGCATTGCCGAAGATCTTGCCGTCGGCAACCTTGCTCAGCCAGCGTTGCCCGATCGGGTCGTTGGGCGTGCGCAGGCGCTCCTCGGTGAACCAGAAGTGGGTCCGGAAGATGTGCGCCACAATGGGATCGGCACGTGCCACGTCGATCACCGCGGAGAACAGTTGCGGCACGGTGAATCCCGCGCCGCCCAGCTCGGTTGGCAGACGCAGTGTGCCGAAGCCGGCCCGCTTGAGCGCATTCACTTGATCAAAGGGGTTCTCGTCGTTGAGGTCTCGGTCCTTGGCTCCCTCACCGATGCGAGACAGTAGTTCGGCCCACTCTGGCGAGCCAGGCAGGATTCGATTGGCGTTCTCGACGGTGGTCATGGCAACCGTTGTACGCAAGCCCAGCGGCGCGGTGCACGGCTTTGGATCACCCCGAACCTAAGAACTCCGTTCAAGGGCGCTGCCGAACGGGTACCCAACGAAGACGCCAACTGCCAGGAAAGGTCGGCCGAGGCGGGGCAGAATGGGAGTCGATGACGATGAACGCCAAACGGCGCAAAGTCCACGAGAGGCTCGCTGGGCTCCCCGGCGTCCGCCCGGTCCGCAGGCCCGTGGGCGTGCCAGGTCGTGCTGACGAGGAATTCGACCTCTACTACGCCCGCACGGGCCGCAAGTCGGAACATCCACTGGTCATCATCCCTGGTGGTCCAGGCGCGGCGTCCATCGCGCTGTACCGGGGACTGCGGCGCAGGGCGGCCGTCGATGGCCTCGACGTCATCATGGTGGAGCACCGGGGGGTGGGTATGTCCCGACACGACGACGGCGGAGCGGATCTGCCAGCGGAGGCACTGACCGTCGATGCCGCCGTCGACGACATCGCCGCGGTGCTGGACGACGCCCACGTGCAGTCGGCGGTGGTGTACGGCACGTCGTACGGCACCTACCTGGCCGCGGGTCTCGGCGTGCGGCATCCCGGCCGCGTGCACGCGATGATCCTGGACTCGCCGCTGCTGTCGGCCGACGACATCGACGCCGTGCGCGCGGCCACCCGGCGCGTGCTGTGGGACGGCGCGGACCCGGAGACCGCGGAGTTGGCCACCAAGGTGCGCCGCCTCGTCGACGACGACGTCCTGACCCCCGTGACCGCCCAGCTCGCCGCGGGGATGTACGGGCTGGCGGGACCGGACGTGCTGCACCGCCAACTCGACCTGCTCCTGACCGGCCGCGACTGGTTGTGGGGCGCAATGGGTCTGGGTACCCGGCTGCTCATGCAGCGCAAGACGCCCTACCACCACGAGCCCGACCTGGTCGGCCGCATCGGCTATCGCGAGCTCAACTATGCTGCCGTGCCCGACGGCGGACCGCTCGACCCAGCCGTCGCATTTCGTGAAACCGCCACCGGCGAAGTCGATTTCGTGGCCGAACCCTACGATCTCATCTCGTCGATGCCGAGCTTCTGTTGGCCGACCGCGGTGATCTCCGGCGGCCGTGACCTGGTCACCCCGCGAGCGGTGGCGCAGCGCATCGTCTCCCTGCTACCCGATGCCGCACTGGTCGAACTGCCCACCGCCGGGCACAGCGTCATTGACACCAGGGAGCGCACCGCGCTCGACGTCGTCAAGTCGGTCTACGCCGGGCAACTGCACGAACTGCCAAGCCGCTCAGCGCAACTAGACAACGAACCAGGCGGCATCGGTGTCCGGCTGCTGGTCCGCGTCATCGGGGCGGCCGCGGTCGCGGAGTCCGCTGTGCCCTCCGTGGTGCCGCGGGTGGTCCGCCGCGTCACTACTTCATGAAGCCGATCTTGGTGTAGTCCAGGTCGCCAAGACCTGCGGGCCCGAAGTTCGCCAAGGTGCTGCGCACTGCGCTGTTGCCGGCCGACTGGAACAGCGGCAGGCTGAAACCCTCGGCCCAGATCATCTTGTCGAGCTCGTTGGCGAGTCCGCGCGCCTTCGCGGGATCGAGTTCGTCGAGCGTCTTCTCGATCTGAGCGTCGATCTCGGGGCTGCCGATCTTGCCGAAGTTGCTCTCGCCGCCGGAGGCGAAGATCTGGGTCAGCGACGACAGGGCGAATGCATCGGCAGCCCAGGAGAACTGGCCGATGTCGAAGTTGCCGACCGTGATGTAGTCGGTGAACAAGCTGCCGCCGGGAGCTGCCACGAGGTCCAGTTTTACCCCGATCTGCGCGAGGTTGTTCTGCGCGATCTGCGCGATCTGTCTGGTGGTCAACGCGTCATAGAACACGTCCCGGATCACCAGCTGGCGGCCGTCCTTCTCGCGGAACTGCCCGTTCATCCGCCAGCCGAGCGCGTCGAGCTCCTGCTTGGCCTTCTCGGGGTCGAAGGCGACGAAGGCGCTGTTGTCCTGGTAGCCCTCCTGGCCGGCCACGTAGATGTGGTTGTTCAGCGGAACGGGATTGTCGACCAGCCCACGCTGGCTGACATTGGCGATGGCCTGCCGGTCGATGCCCTTGGCGACCGCCAGCCGTAGCGCCTTGTCGGCGAGGATCGTTCCGGGCGCGCCATTGAACGTGAAGTGATACCAGCTCAATGCCGGAGCGCGCCGGATGGAAATTCCGGCCGTGCGCCGCGCGATGGTCAACTCGTCCAGCGAGACCAGACCAGTGGCGTCGATCGCGTTGTTCTGCAGCGCAGGGATACGAGCGGCGTCATCGAGGATCAGATAGGTGATGCTGTCGAGAAGGGGTGGGGTACCCCACCACTTCGGGTTGCGGGTCAACGTGATGCGTTGCGCGGTCTTGTCTATTGACGACACGATGAACGGCCCTGCCGACGGTCCCGGCCCGTTGAGCTGGGCCTTGTTGAAGGCGTCCGGAGTCGCCGTCATGCTCTTCGGGTACAACATGGCGTTTCCGGCGAACATGGCTCGCCAGTCTGTGAACGGCTCGGCGAACGTCATGACGGCCTGCCGGTCGTCGACACCGCGGGTGACCGATTTGACGCGTTCGCTGCCGTTGGGGCTCGCGAACTGGAACGCCTTGTCCTTGCCGCTGGTGGCATAGATCTGAGAAGCGATGTCCTCCCATGTGATTGGGGTGCCGTCGCTCCACACCGCCTTGGGATTGATCGTGTAGGTGACGACCTGCGGGTTGGTGCTGGTGAGTTCGACACTGGTGAAGTAGTCGGTGTTGACCGTCGTCGAGCCGTCCGGTGCAATGCGAAAGGCGCGCGGCAAAGTCGCCCGCAACATCGCCGCGCCCGTGCCTTCGCTGTCGATGTGCAGCGAGTTGTAGTTCGCCGGTAGCGCATCCAACGCCAGCCGGAGGTTGCCGCCTTGGCGCAGCGTGGCCGGATCCTGCGGATTGATGTCACTGGTGGTACCGACCTCGGCTTCGCCGCCCGCCGACGGCGGCTTCTGGTCACCACTCGAGCAACCGGCAATCGTCAGGGCCAGGACCAGCGCGGCCACGCTCAAGCGTCGCATCTTCACGACGCCGACTCTAACGTGACGGCTGCGGAACCGCGGCCAGCAACCGCTGCGTGTACGGGTCTCGCGGGTCGGCGAACACCTGGTCGGCGTCACCTTGCTCGACGATCGAGCCGTTGAACATCACCGCCACCCGGTGGGCGAGGTGCTTGACCACCGACAGATCATGCGAGACGAACAGGTATGACAACCCGAACTGTTGCTGCAAGTCGAGCAACAGGTTGATGATGCCGGCCTGGATCGATACGTCGAGTGCAGAGACCGGTTCGTCGAGAGCAAGGATCTTGGGTTGCAGTGCCAGTGCGCGCGCGATGCCGATGCGCTGCTTCTGCCCACCGGAGAACTCGGCCGGGTAGCGGCTGGCGTCCTCGCGACGCAATCCGACGACGCCGAGCAACTCGCCCACCCGGTCGTCGATGTCAGCCTTGCCGAAACCGTTGGCCGCCAAAGGTTCAGCCAGAACGTCGAAGACCGGCAACCGGGGGTCCAGCGCGGCGACGGGGTCTTGGAACACCACTTGCAGATCGCCGCGCAACGCGCGCCTGCCTGAGCGGTCAAGGCCGGCGACGTCGGCGCCGAGCACCTCGATGGAGCCGGACTGCGGGGCGGTCAGGTCCAGGATCTGGTGCAATGTGGTCGACTTGCCGGAGCCGGATTCGCCGACGATCCCCAGCGTGTGGCCTTCGCGAAGCTGGAAGCTGACGCCGTCGACGGCGCGCACCTCGCCGATCTGGCGGCGCAGCACCACGCCCTTGGTCAGCTTGTACGTCTTGACCAGGTCGGTGACCCGGATGACGACGGGCGCGTCCGGATCGGCATCGATCGGGGGCGATTCGGTGGAGACGCCGTACACCTCGGCGGCGGTGCGTCCGGCCACGTCGTCGGTGAGGATGCACGCCGCCGTGAGGCCGGTGCCGACCTCGATCAGCGGTGGCTCCTCGGTGAGGCACTCGTCGATCACCAGCGGGCAGCGCGGCGCGAACGGGCAGCCGGGCGGCAGCGCGGCCAGCGACGGGGGAGCTCCGGCGATCGGCACCAGG
>JAOPVF010000008.1 GCA_025963195.1 Mycobacterium sp.
CATCGCCACCCTGCGCAGCCTGTCGAGAGGCAAGCCGATCGGGTTCAAGCTGTGCATCGGCGCACGCACGGAGTTCCTCTCGATCTGCAAGGCGATCCTGGCCGTCGGCGTCGCGCCGGACTTCGTCGTCGACGGCGGTGAAGGCGGCACGGGTGCGGCGCCGCAGGAGTTCGAGGACCACGTCGGCATGCCGCTGACCGAGGGCTTGATGCTGGTCCACAACAGCCTCGTCGGCGCCGGTCTGCGCGACCGCATCCGCGTCGGCGCCTCCGGCAAGGTCGCCAGCGGCGTCGACATCGTCAGCCGCGTGTGCCAGGGCGCCGACTTCACGATGTCCGCGCGCGCCATGATGTTCGCCGTCGGCTGCATCCAGGCGCTCAAGTGCAACACCAACCACTGCCCCACCGGCGTCGCCACCCAGGACCCGGCTCGGACGCGCGCACTCAACATGCCGGACAAGGCGATTCGGGTGTTCAACTATCAGCGCGCCACCGTCGCCAGCGCCGCGCAGATCGTCGCGTCGATGGGCCTGAACGGATTCCACGAGCTGTCGCCGGCCATGCTGAACCGGCGCCGAGATCTACGAATGGCTGATGCCCGGCGAACTGCTCGACGACCCAGCAGAATCGTGGCTCTCGGACTGGATCGAGGCGTCGGCGGAAGAGTTCACCTGACCCACGCGCATACAGGTGGGACCATGTGCTCGTGGACGATTTCGATGCGGAACGCATCAGGATCGAATTCACGCGCCGCTGACGGGGCAGTCGCCGAGAGCTGGTCGAGTCGCGACCGCGGGAGGCGCCGAGGGTGATCGGTGCACCTGCTGGCGCCACCAACCCAACAGAGCGCCGAGCACCGCCCCCGCCGTTCCGCAGACCGCCGCGATCAACATGGCAGGGAGGGTGCTGGCCAGGATCAGGAAGCCGAACGCCGCACCCATCACCAGCAGTACGACCCGCGTGGCCGTCCATGGTCCTGGCCTGCCGAACCGCGTGGCCACGAGCATGCCGAGAGCCAACGCCACGGCATGCCCCACGTCGGTGAAGTCGCTGCTCAAGCAGACCACGGCCGCACCGACCGCCAGCCACCAACCGATCCAGGTCGATCGCCAGCGGTGCGGCACCGCTGCGGTCAGCGTGCCGAGTACTGCGGTGGCCCCGTAGCTCATGCCCACGTCCTCGGCCCGCGTGATCGCGACGGGCAGCCACGCCAGCTTCACTGCCGCAGCGAGACCTGCCGCGACGAACAGCGTCGCCCCGATGTGGCCGACGGCGAACGCCACCACCACACGTCCGCTGCGCCAGACGAGTTCGGCAACGCCCATCAGGCAGAGCAGCCCCGGCAACCACACGTACGGGGCTCCGGCGTCGACGACGAATGCGCTGCCGAGCAGCGTTCCCAGGTGTCCGTGATTGAGGTTGTGCAAATTGGTGCTGGCGTGCCGGATCACACGGTCCGCCGCGGCGGGTCCGAGCACCGAGAGCGTGGTGGTGACGGCGACCAGGATCACCCCGTACGACACGGTTACCCGCATTCGGGCCAGTCCAGACCACACAGCCGACACCATCACCATCCACTATGCGCCCGCAGAATCCCCATCCCCGTGGCCCTCAGCTGGCAAGTCCCTGCGAATCCTCATGTGATACATGGCCAGATCCTCGGGAACCCCGGCGATCTTCGGCGAGAACAGTTGCTTGCGAATGCGTTTCACCGTCACGCCGAGTGCGTCGAACTCGTCGTCCGAGATGCGCTCCAACGTGTCCCCCGAGACGACGAGGCCGCCCTTGGTGGCCTGGTCCATCACCCGTGCCGCGATGTTGACGTCGACGCCGAGCCAATCCGAACCCATCCGCTGCGGCCTGCCCGTGTGAATGCCGGCTCGCATCCGCGGCGTATAGCCGTCGATCTCAACGGTTTTCACCGCCTCGAGCGCGGCGAGCACCGCCCGCACCGCGGTGGTGGGACGGGAGAACACCGCCATGGCGCCGTCCCCCATTCGCTTGACGATGCGGCCGCCCGTGGCCAGCAGGGGCGGTTCCATCACCTGGGCGACGCGACGCAGCAGTCGCAACGCGGCGTCGTCCCCCGCGCCGAGCGACCACTCGGAGAAGCCGACGAGGTCGGTGAACACCAGCGTGACCTCGGGGTTGGCCGGCTGTCCCGAGACCCGTTCGGTCAATGCATGCCACACCTGCAGGCCTGCGAGGCTGAACTCCCGCGACGCGGCATCGCGGTCCAGCAGCCGATCCGCGGCACGGGCAGCGGCCTGCGGTCCACCCTCGCCCGCGGCTGACAGCGGATCGCCGAAGTCCGGATCGCCCGGCAGCGCGCGACGGGCGCGCCTGATGAGGGCGATGACCTCGGGGTTGTGGTTGGTGTTCCTCAACCACGCCAACCGACCACCGGGTTTGTACCCAAGATCCCCGGGACCGCCGGATCGTTGCTCGAACGATTCGACATCCACAGCGCCACCCTAAGTGGTCGGCGAGGCATCTACCGAAGTCGCTGGTCATCGCGGATCCTGACCGATCGATGTCGACGTATTCGCGCTCACGTCGCAGGTCGGTAACGGTGCCGTCCGACGCGCCCACAAATGATGGACAACGCGCGTTGTCAACATTATCGTTGGCCGCACACCACCGGTTTGGAAGTCAGCGAGGACACCATGACCGCGAGATCGAAGCCGACCGAGAGGGCACGCGGCTGCGCCGATCCCCTCGGCCCCGATTCCCTGACCTGGAAGTACTTCGGTGACCTGCGCACCGGAATGCTAGGCGTGTGGATCGGCGCGATCCAGAACATGTATCCCGAGCTCGGCGCAGGCGTCGAGGACCATTCGATCCTGCTCCGCGAACCGCTGCAGCGGGTGGCCCGGTCGGTGTTCCCGATCATGGGCGTGGTGTACGACGGTGACCGCGCCGCCGACACCGGTGCGCAGATCCGGGGCTACCACGAGTCGATCAAGGGCATCGACGCCGCCGGGCGGCGCTACCACGCGCTCAACCCGGAAACCTTCTACTGGGCGCACGCCACGTTCTTCATGCTGATCATCAAGACCGCCGAGTACTTCTGCGGCGGCCTCACCGAGGCGGAGAAGCTTCAGCTGTTCGACGAACACGTGCAGTGGTACCGGATGTACGGCATGAGCATGCGGCCGGTCCCCGAGACGTGGGAGGACTTCCAGGTGTACTGGGAGGCCAAGTGCCGTGACGAGCTCGAGATCAACAAGGCGACACTGGACATCTTCTCGATCCGCATCCCGAAGCCCTGGTTCGTTCTGATGCCGACGCCCATGTGGGACCAGATGTTCAGACCTCTGGTTGGCGCACAGCGCTGGATCGCTGCGGGTCTGTTCGACCCGGCGGTCCGGGAGAAGGCGGGCATGCGGTGGACGCCGAGCGACGAGGTGCTTCTGCGCCTGTTCGGCAAGTTCGTCGAGCTGGCGTTCGTCGTGGTGCCCGACGAGATCCGGCTGCACCCCCGCGCGCTGGCGGCCTACAAGCGCGCCCAAGGCCGGCTACCCGAGGACGCCCCGCTGGTCGAGGCACCGGCGTTCATGGCACCGCCGCGCGATCGCCGGGACCTGCCGATGCACTACGTCCCGCGGCACAGGTCACTGGCCGAGCGCGCCGGCTCGCTAGTGCACACCACCTTCTCCTTGGCGGGCCTGCGTCCGGCACGCGGGCGCGGTAAGGCAGCCTGAATACATGCTCGAGTGGTCTGAGGTCGATCTTGCCGTGCGCGACGCCGTCCGCCAGTTCGTAGACAAGGAGATCCGGCCCCACCTCGACGACCTCGAGAGCGGCGACATGGCGCCGTATCCGATCATCCGAAAGCTGTTCACGACGTTCGGCATCGACGTGATGGCCAAGGATTCACTGGTCAAGCGCCTGGCCAAGATGCGTGATGGCGATTCGTCGTCCAAGTCGGGGTCGGGCGGAATGTTCGGCGGCGACGCGGGCGGCATGGGCTTCGTCGTGGTGAGTGAACTCTGCCGGGTCAGCATGGGCATCGTGACGGGCATGGGCGTCAGCCTCGGACTGACGGTGTCCACCATCGCCTCGCGGGGAACACTCGCCCAGCAGGAACGCTGGCTGCCCGGCCTGGTGACCTACGAGAAGATCGGCGCATGGGCGATCACCGAGCCGGACTCCGGCTCGGATGCCTTCGGCGGCATGAAGTCCTACATCGTGCGCGATGGGGACGATTACATCCTCAACGGGCAGAAGACCTTCATCACCAACGGTCCCGACGCCGACGTCCTCGTCGTCTACGCCAAGCTGGACGAGGGCGATCCCAGCATCGAGAAACGCAACCGCAAGGTGCTGACCTTCGTGCTCAATCGCGGCATGGAGGGTTTCGTGCAGTCGAAACCATTCCACAAGATGGGGATTCACAGCTCCCGCACCGGCGAACTGTTCTTCGACAACGTGCGGCTCGGCCGCGACAGGTTGCTCGGCGAGACCGAGGACAACAAGGCGGGTGACGGGCGGGACAGCGCCAGGTCGAACTTCGCCTCGGAGCGGATCGGTGTCGTCGCCATGTCGCTCGGCGTCATCGAGGAATGCCTGCGGCTGTCCGTGGACTACGCCAAGGCAAGGACGTTGTGGGGTAAGGAGATCGGCCAGTTCCAGCTCATCCAGCTCAAGCTGGCGAACATGGAGGTGGCGCGAATGAACGTGCGCAACATGCTATTTCGCGTGATCGAGGCTACCCAGTCCGGCACGCCGATCTCGCTACCCGAGGCGTCGGCGATGAAGTGGTACTGCTCGCAGGCGGCCACCGACGTGGCCATGGAGGCGGTGCAGCTGTTCGGCGGCAACGGCTACATGACCGAGTACCGGGTGGAGCAACTCGCTCGCGACGCCAAGTCGCTGATGATCTATGCGGGAAGCAACGAGGTTCAGATCACCCACGTGGCCAGGGGCCTGCTAAGCGGTTAGCCCTGTGCCCGAGCGCTCTGATAGAGGCAGATCGCGGCGGCCGCAGCCACGTTCAAGCTCTCCGCGCCACCGCGCATCGGAATCTGCACCCGCACGTCCGCCAACGCCGCGACGTCGGATGCCAGCCCGTGGGCTTCCGGCCCGAACAGCCACGCCGTCGGCTTGGTCAGCTCCACGTCGTCGAGTGACACCTCACCGTCCACGGTGGTGGCGAGCACCCGCACGCCGATCCCCTGCAACGCCGCGATCAGGTCCGCGGTCTCGGTGACCTCCAGCACGGGCAGCGAGAAGATGCTTCCTGCCGATGCGCGCAAGCACTTCCCGTTGTAGGGATCGACGCCGTGCCCCGCCAGGACGACGGCGTCGGCGCCCATCGCGTCGGCCAGCCGGATGAGCGTGCCCGCGTTGCCGGGTTCGGAGACGGCGACGGCGACCAGCACCAGGCGCGGCTGCGCGGCCAGCACGTCGGCGAGGCTGGTCTGCGGCAGCGAGCACACCGCGACCAGCCCAACGGGTGTCACGGTGTCCGACAACGCCTTCGCGGCCCGTTCGGTCACCACGGAAACCGGGGCGCCGCCGAGCATCGCGCCGAACTTGTGCCGAGCCTCCTCGGTGGCGAAGACCTCATTAACGAGACCGCGCCGCAACGCTGCCTCGACTAGGTTGGGCCCCTCGGCGAGGAAACGTGCGGCGCGGGTACGGCTTACGTGGCGGTGCAGCTTGGCCGCAGCGACCACGCGAGTCGATCGCTCGGTGAGCGCAGGGACGCTGTTAATTCCCGGGTCGCTTCGCTCCTGCCCGCCGGATCAGGCGGCCTCTCCGGACGGTGCGTTGACGTCCTCCGGCAACGCAGCCTTGGCGGCCTCGGCGAGCGCGGCGAACGCAGCCGGGTCGCTTACGGCGATCTCGGCCAGGTTCTTGCGGTCCACCTCGATGCCAGCGGCCTTGAGGCCCTGGATCAGGCGGTTGTAGGTGATGTCATTGGCCCGGGCCGCGGCGTTGATCCGCGAGATCCACAGCTTGC
>JAOPVF010000018.1 GCA_025963195.1 Mycobacterium sp.
CAGACCACACTTCGAGGTTCGGATACCTCGCGCTGCTTGCCCCGATCCTGGCTGCGGGCACCGTCACGGCAATCCTGATCTTCCGCGATCAGACGTTGATCGGCGAACTGCAGGCCAATGCGTTCAAGTCGGCGGTGGGCCCGAGCCTGAGCTGGTTCGACGAACACATCCGCTACGAGCGGTTGGTCACCACCAGCCCGGACGGCTCGGTGGCGCGACGATTCGCGGTGCTGACCCTCCTGCTGGCCTTGGCGATATCGGTCGCAATGGCGTTGCGCAAGGGCCGCATCCCGGGCACCGCCGCAGGCCCGAGCCGGCGCATCATCGGCATGACAATCATCTCGTTCCTCGCGATGATGTTCACCCCGACCAAGTGGACGCACCACTTCGGGGTGTTCGCCGGGCTGGCCGGATGCCTCGGCGCGCTGGCCGCCGTCGCGGTGACCGCCGCGGCGATGCGTTCGCGCCGCAACCGCACCCTGTTCACCGCCGCCGTAGTCTTCGTGATGGCGCTGTCGTTCGCCACGGTGAACGGCTGGTGGTACGTGTCGAACTTCGGTGTGCCATGGTCGAATCAGTTCCCGGAGTGGCATTTCGCCTTTGCCACCTTCCTGATCGGGCTGTCCGTCCTGGTGTTGCTGGTCGCGACGTGGTTCCACTTCACCGGAGGGCAGGAGCGCAGCGACCCGGGAATGGACACCGGAGGGCAGGAGCGCAGCGACCCGGACGGGCGATTGACCCGAATCGTGCAGGCGCCGTTGGCCGTTGCCTCCTGGCTCCTGGTGGTGTTCGAGGTGCTCTCGCTGACGCTGGCGATGACCGACCAGTATCCCGCCTGGTCCGTCGGCCGGTCGAATCTCGAAGCGTTGACCGGAAAGACGTGCGGCCTGGCCAGCGACGTGATGGTGGAGCAGGATCCGAACGCGGGTCTACTGAGCCCCGCCGACCTGCCCGTCGGCGTCGCCCTCGGCGCGGTGACCGCACAAGGCTTCACCCCCAGCGGAATTCCGGCCGACGTCTCCGCCGACCCCGTGATGGAGCCGCAGGGCAGTGACAACTTCGCCGACACCAACGGTTCGGTGGTGTCCGGTAGCGAGCCCGGCACCGAGGGCGGCACCACCGCGGCGGCGGGCGTGAACGGGTCGCGGGCCCGGTTGCCCTACAACCTCGACCCGGCGCGCACCCCCGTGATGGGCAGCTGGCGCGCCGGCGCACAGCAGCCTGCCGCGTTGCGGTCGGGCTGGTACCGGCTGCCGCCCCGCGGTGAGCGCGGCCCGCTGTTGGTCGTGGCCGCCGCGGGCCGGTTCGATTCCGGCGAGGTCGTCGCGCAGTGGGCGACCGATGAACAGGCCGCGAAGAATCAGCCGGGCGGCGCCGTCGGGTTCGCCGACGTCGGCGCGGCCCCGGCGTGGCGCAATCTGCGCGCGCCCATGACGGCCATCCCGTCCGAGGCCACGCAGGTGCGGCTGGTCGCCACCGACGACGACCTCGCCGCCCAGCACTGGATCGCGGTGACGCCGCCACGCATCCCGCGGTTGAAGACCCTCCAGGAAGTCGTCGGCTCGACCGATCCCGTGCTGCTGGACTGGCTCGTCGGGCTGGCATTCCCCTGCCAGCGGCCGTTCGGCCACCAGAACGGCGTCACCGAGGTGCCCAAGTGGCGGATCCTGCCCGACCGGTTCGGCGCAGAGGCCAACTCCCCGGTGATGGACTACCTCGGAGGCGGCCCCCTCGGCATCACCGAGCTGCTGTTGCGGGCCACACCCGTGCCGACGTATCTGCGCGACGACTGGTTCCGCGACTGGGGTGCGCTGCAACAGTTGACGCCCTGGTATCCCAACGCTGCGCCCGCACGGCTCGATCTCGGCACCGCGACTCGCAGCGGACTGTGGACTCCGGGTCCGCTGAGACTCAGCTGACGCGCCGCGGGGCTCCGACGCTCCCACGAGACCGTCGCATACCCTTGATCGTCGTGCCCGCCCGGACTGCTCGACTCATAGCGATCATCGCGGGCATCGCCGGGTTGTTGCTCTGCGCACTCACCCCGCTGCTGCCGGTCCGTCAGACCACCGCGACCATCCTCTGGCCGCAGGCCATCGGATCCAACGGACTCGTCACCGGCATCACCGCACCGCTGGTGTCAGGCGCACCACTGGCGCTGGACGCCTCGATCCCCTGCCAGGCGGTCGCGACGCTGCCCCAGACCGGCGGCCTGGTGTTCTCCACCGTCCCGCCCGCAGGCATCGACTCCAGCCGCAATGGCCTGTTCGTCAGGGCCAACGCCGACACCGTCGTCGTCGCCTTCCGTGACTCGGTGGCCGCCGTCGCACCCCGCCAGGCCGTCCAGTCCGGCGCGTGCAGCACGCTGCACCTCTGGGCCAACGCAGGCAGCGTCGGTGCCGACTTCCTCGGCATCCCCGGCGCCACCGGTACCGTCCCGATCGAGAAGAAGCCACAGATCGCCGGTGTGTTCACCGACTTGAAGGTGGCCGCGCAGCCCGGAGCCGCCCCGGCGGCGACATCCGAACCACGCCTGAGCGCCCGCATCGACATCGACACCCGCTTCATCACCGCCCCGACGGCACTCAAGACCGCGCTGATGACGCTCGGCGTGCTGGCCACGCTGGCCTCGGTGGTGGCACTGGCGCTGCTGGACCGGCGGGCGGGCCGGCGCGTGACCCACGCGTGGCGACGGTTCTGGCGGGTCGGGCTTGCGACGTGGCTGGCCGACGGCGCCGTCGTCGGCACCCTCTTGGTTTGGCACGTCATCGGGGCCACCTCGTCCGACGACGGCTACAACCTCGCGATGGCACGGGTGTCCGGTGATGCGGGCTACGTCGCGAACTACTACCGCTACTTCGGCGTCTCCGAGGCCCCGTTCGACTGGTACCAGTCGGTGCTCGCGCACTTGGCGGCGATCAGCACGGCGGGTGTGTGGATGCGGCTGCCCGCCACGCTGGCCGGCATCGGCACCTGGCTTCTGCTGTCCCGCTGGGTCATTCCGCGCCTCGGCCGCAGGCTTGCGGTGAACCGGATCGCGGTATGGACCGCGGGCGCGGTGTTCCTGGCCAGCTGGCTGCCGTTCAACAACGGTCTTCGCCCCGAACCGTTGATCGCGTTCGGCGCGCTGCTCACCTGGGTCTTGGTGGAGTACGCGATCGGCGCCCGCAGGGTGTGGCCGGCCTGCGCGGCGATCGTCGTGGCGATGTTCACCGTGACGCTGGCGCCGCAGGGGCTGATCGCGCTGGCTCCGCTGCTCGTCGGAGCCAGGGCCGTCGCCCGGATCATTCAGCGTCGACGCACGACGGACGGGGTCCTGGCACCACTGGCGGCTCTGGCGTCGTCGATGGCGCTGATCTTCGTGATCGTGTTCCGCGACCAGACGCTGGCCACGGTCGCCGAGGCCGCGAGGATCAAGTACGCCGTCGGCCCGACCATCCCGTGGTATCAGGACTTCCTGCGCTACTACTTCCTCACAGTCGAGAAAAGCTCTGACGGAACGCTGAGTCGGCGCTTCGCCGTGCTGGTACTTCTGCTGTGCCTGTTCGGCATGCTGACCGTGCTGCTGCGCCGCGGCAGCCTGCCGGGCATGGCCAGCGGACCGGTGTGGCGGCTGATCGGCGCATCCGCGGTCGGGCTGCTGCTGCTGACGTTCACCCCGACCAAGTGGGCCGTCCAGTTCGGGGTCTTCGCGGGCATCGGCGGTGCGCTCGCCGCAGTTACCGCGTTCACGTTCTCCCGCGTCGGGCTGCACAGCCGCCGCAACCTGGCGCTGTACGTCATGGCGCTGCTGTTCGCCTTGGCATGGGCAACCTCCGGACTCAATGCCTACTTCTACGTCGGCAACTACGGTGTCCCGTGGTTCGACAAGCAGCCGGTGATCGCGGGGCACCCCGTGACCAACATGTTCCTGGCGCTGGCGATCATCGCCGGTCTGCTGGCCGGCTGGCTGCACTTCCGCATGGACTACACCGGGCACACCGAGGTGCGCAACACCCGGCGCAACCGGGTGCTGGCGTCCACCCCGCTGCTGGTGGTGGCGACCTTGATGGTGCTGCTCGAAGTCGGGTCGATGGCCAAGGGCGCTGCCGGCCGCTACCCCGCCTACACCACGGCCAAGGCCAACGTCGAGGCCTTGGCATCCGGGTTGTCCAAGGACAGCTGCGCGATGGCCGACGACGTGCTCGTCGAACCCGATACCAACGCAGGGATGCTGCAGCCGGTGCCCGGCCAGACCTTCGGCCCCGACGGCCCGCTTGGCGGGACCGACCCGGCCGGCTTCACCCCGAACGGCGTCAGCGACTCGCTGGAGCCACCCGAGCCCGTCGTCGCCAACCCCGGCACCGTCAACTCCGACGGCTCCCCGAACAAGCCGAGCGTCGGCATCGGCTTCGCCGCGGGCACCGGCGGCGGTTACGGCCCCGTCGGCGTGAACGGCTCTCGGGTCTTCC
>JAOPVF010000026.1 GCA_025963195.1 Mycobacterium sp.
CGCCATCGCCGCCCTGCGCGCCGAGCCGGTCGACAGTTACGGGGTTGGCACGTCGCTGGTCACCGGGTCCGGCGCCCCCACCGCAGGCATGGTCTACAAATTGGTCGAGGTGGACGGCGTCCCCGTGGAGAAACGCAGCAGCCACAAGGAATCCCACGGCGGCCGAAAGCAGGCCCACCGGTTCGCCAAGCACTCGGGCACCATCGTCGAAGAGGTCGTGCATCCGGCCGGTGAGCCGCCCGCCGCGGAGTGCGACCTCGTCGCCCGGCCCCTGGCCGTGCCGCTGGTGCGGTCCGGCGAACCCGTCGCCGATCCCGGGCTGGCCGCCGCGCGCGAGCGCGTCGACGCCGGGCTGCACAGCCTGCCATGGGACGGGCTGAAGCTCTCCCGCGGCGAGCCGGCCATCCCGACCCGCATGGTGACGCCCGCAGGACGTTCGCGCCGTGCCTGATCCTCCCGGCCGCGTCACCGGGCTGCTGGCCGCAGCCGTCACCGCGCTCGGCGGCACCGAGCGCAGCGGCCAGATCGAGATGGCCGAAGCCGTCGAGCGCGCCTTCGAAAGCGGCGAACACCTCGCCGTGCAGGCAGGCACCGGCACCGGCAAGTCACTGGCCTACCTGGTGCCTGCCATCGCGAGGGCCATCGAAGCCAATGAGCCGGTGGTGGTGTCGACGGCGACGATCGCGCTGCAGCGCCAACTCGTCGACCGCGACCTGCCGCGGCTGGCCGACGCGTTGACCGCCGAGCTGCCCCGCAGGCCCGAATTCGCCCTTCTCAAGGGTCGCGGAAACTATCTGTGCCTGAACAAGATTCACAACGGGTCGGCCGAGTCAAGCGAGGACCGGCCGCAGGAGGAACTGTTCGACGCGGTCGCGACGACGGCCCTCGGCCGCGACGTCAAGCGGCTCGCCGAATGGTCGTCGGACACCGAGACGGGTGACCGCGACGACGTCGTCCCTGGCGTGCAGGACCGATCATGGGGCCAGGTCAGCGTCTCGGCGCGCGAGTGCATCGGCGCCACGCGCTGCACGTTCGGAACCGACTGCTTCGCCGAGAAGGCTCGCGCCAAGGCCGGCTCGGCCGACGTCGTCGTGACCAACCACGCGCTGCTCGCCATCGACGCCATCGCCGAGGCCAACGTGTTGCCCGAACACGACCTGCTCGTCGTCGACGAAGCGCACGAACTCGTCGACCGGGTGACGAGCGTGGCGACGGCCGAACTGTCGGCCACCGCGCTCGGCGTCGCCCAGCGTCGCGCGTCACGGCTGGTGGAAGACGAACTCGCACAACGCTTCGAGGCCGCGTCGGCAACGTTCTCCTCGGCCATCCACGACGCCGAGCCAGGACGAATGGACCGCCTCGACGACGAGATGGCCACCTACCTGACGGTGCTGCGTGACGCCGCCGACAAGGTCCGCTCCGCCATCGACACCGCGCCGAGCGACCCCAAGGCCGCGGCTGCCCGCAGCGAAGCGGTTACGGCGCTGACCGACATCAGCGATACCGCGTCGCGCATCCTGGTGTCATTCGGGCCCGCCATCCCCGACCGCACCGACGTGGTGTGGCTGGACCACGAGGAGGCACGGGGCTCTAACACGTCAATTCGGGCGATTCTGCGGGTCGCGCCGCTGTCGGTGGCGAACCTGTTGCGCGGCAGGATCTTCGACCAGTCGACGGTGATCCTGACCTCGGCGACCCTGACCGTCGGCGGCACGTTCGACGCAATGGCACGGTCCTGGGGACTCAGCGGAGACGGAACAGGACTTAGCGGCACGGCCGCTGACCACGGGCCCGGCTGGCGCGGCATCGACGTCGGATCGCCCTTCGCCCACGCCAAGTCCGGCATCCTCTACGTCGCCGCGCACCTGCCGCCCCCTGGCCGCGACGGCGCCGGGTCCGCAGAACAACTCGACGAGATCGAGGGACTGATCACCGCGGCGGGCGGGCGCACACTTGGCCTGTTCTCCTCGATGCGCGCGGCCAAGGCCGCCACCGAGGCGATGCGGGGTCGCCTCGACACCCCCGTGCTGTGTCAGGGCGAGGACACCACGATGGCATTGGTCCGCCGATTCGCCGAGGACGAGGAGTCCTCGCTGTTCGGCACGCTGTCGCTGTGGCAGGGCGTCGACGTGCCAGGCCCATCGCTGTCGCTGGTGCTGATCGACCGCATTCCGTTTCCCCGTCCGGACGATCCACTGATCACGGCACGGCAGCGCGCCATCGCCGCGCACGGCGGCAACGGGTTCATGGCCGTCGCCGCCAGCCACGCGGCGCTTCTGCTCGCCCAGGGCGCGGGCAGGCTGCTGCGCGGCATGGACGACAGGGGCGTCGTCGCGGTACTCGACTCGCGGATGGCGACGGCGCGGTACGCGGGTTTCCTGCGGGCATCGCTTCCGCCGTTCTGGTCGACCACCGACTCCGAGCGGGTCAAGGCGGCGTTGGAGCGCCTCCGTTCAACCTGAGTTGGCAGCTCACGGTCATTTCGAGTCGGTGTCACGAACCGTTCACTATTCTGACAGCGAACTTTCAGCGTGCCGCTCCGGCCGCCAGACGACATGAAAGGCGGCGGCATGAGCCGACTGCACCTCGTAGGCGTCGCCATCGCCGCGTGCACGGTTCTGCTCGTCGCGTCCTGTTCGACGACGCTGGAAGGCAAGCCGGTCTCGGTGTTCAGCGACCCGTTCAGCGTCGCGGGGATGCCTGCCACCGACGGCCCGACCGGCTTGCGCGACGACGCGGCGGGGCCGTCACGCGTCGTGATCGGTACTGACAACGGCCGCATCGACGAGCTCGGTCGCCAAGCGGTCAGCGACATCGAGGAATTCTGGCAGCAGGCCTTCCCCGACACGTTCGACGGAGAAGAATTCACCCCCGTCAAGCAGGTCATCTCCTGGGACTCCGACGGGTTCGACGGAGAATTCTGTGGCGATGGCACTTTTGGTCTGGTCAACGCCGGCTACTGCTTCGACGACAACACCATCGGGTGGGACCGCGGCCAGCTGCTGCCCGCACTGCGAAAGGCCAACGGCGACATGGCCGTCACGATGGTGCTCGCGCACGAGTACGGGCACTCGGTGCAACACCAAGCCGGCTTGGCCAAGCCGCGAACCCCGACGCTGGTGTCCGAACAGCAGGCCGACTGCCTGGCCGGGGCGTACATGCGCTGGGTCGCCGAGGGTCATTCGTCCCGGTTCACGCTGAACACCGGCGACGGGCTCAACAATCTGCTGGCGGCGATGATCGCCTTCCGCGACCCGCTGCTCAACCAGTCCGACCCCGAGGTCGGCGAGGACGAACACGGCTCGGCGTTCGAGCGAGTATCGGCGTTCCAATTCGGCTTCACCGACGGCGCGTCGTCCTGCGCGGCGATCGACACCAAGGAGATCGAGCAGCGTCGCGGCGATCTACCCGTCCTGCTGGCCGACGACCAGACCGGCGAGTTGCCCGTCACCGAACAGTCGGTGCGCTCCATCCTCGAGGCCATGGGCATCCTGTTCAGTCCGGCCAAACCGCCTGCGGTGACGTTCGAATCGGAGAACTGCGCGGATGCCAGGGTGACCCCGCCGGTGGCGTACTGCCCGTCGAGCAACACGATCATCGTCGACCTGCCCGAGCTGGCGAAGGTAGGCACGGCGGAAGGGGATGGCGACGGCGGCGGCCTCGTCACCGGCGACAACACCGCGTATTCGATCCTGGTGTCGCGCTACATGCAGGCCCTTCAGCGCGAGCATGGCGGCGTCGCACTCGACAACGCCGAGGCCGCGCTGCGCACCGCATGCCTCACCGGCGTGGCCACGGTGAAGATGACGCACGAGGTGACCACGCCCGACGGTAACACCATCGCGCTGACCGCCGGCGACGTCGACGAGGCCGTCTCGGGCATCCTGGTCAACGGCTTGGTCGCCAGCGACGTCAACGGCGAGTCGGTGCCGTCAGGGTTCTCCCGCATCGACGCCTTCCGCGTCGGCGTGCTCGGCGACGAGGCGCGCTGCTTCAAGCGCTTCAACTAGCCCTCTCCCTTGCGATTTGGGCACGAGGGGGTCGGGTTAGTTGGTGGGCAGCCGCCACACGTAACCGGCCTCGAGCGCCACCCACAGGGCGCCGTCGGGCCCGATGGCCATGCCGTGCGGTTCGCTGCCAGGAGGTAGGTCGATCGTGACGACGACCTCACCGTCGGCGCTCACGTTGACCACCTGGTCGGAGCCCCACAGGCTCACCCAGACCCCGCCAATCGGATCGGCGACCACCGCGTGCGGCTTGCCGGGCAGGTCGAGTTCCTGGATCGCGTCGTCGGTCGGGATCCGGCCGAGCTTGTCGGCGAGGATCGCGGCGAACCACACCGCGTCGTCGTGCGTCGCGGCGATGCCGACGGGCCCCGCGCCCGGCGTCGGCACCGGCCGAACCGTCAGGTCACCCGACGGCTCCAAACGCCCAATCGCGTTGGCCGCGTTGAGCGTGAACCACAGTGCGCCATCGGGCCCGGAGGTGATCATCGATGGCATGCCGCCAGGCGCGGCGACATCGGTGATCTCACCGTCGAGGCTGATCCGGCCGACCACGCCCGACGTCATCGCGGTGAACCACAACGCCCCATCCGGGCCAGCGGCAAGTCCGAAAGGCGCACTGCCGCTTGTCAGTTCGAACGAGCGCAGCTCACCGCTGGTGGTGATCCTGCCGATCCGGTCGTCACCGTTGCGGGTGAACCACAGCGCGCCGTCGGCGGCCGCCGCGATGATCGACGGCTTGCTCTCCGGCGCAACGGGATACACCTCGAGCTGACCACCTTCAGTCACGCGGGCGATCTCACCGCTGTGCACCAGCGTCACCCACATCGCACCGTCGGAACCCGCAGCCAGCGCGTACGGCCCGCCGGCGACCTCAACCTCCAGAATGCCGCTCACGCGAGCGTGACGAGGCCCAACTCGGTGTCGGCGGCCATCAGCGGATGGTGCGGCAGCACCCGGACCGTGTAGCCCACCGGCCCGGCGACTGGCAGCGGCGTCGTCGTCGTGAACACCTCCTTGCCTCCCTCGGCCGTGCCCGTATGCGCCATCTGTACGGTCTCCGGCTTCACCAGCACGTCGCCAGCGTCCACCCGTCCGACGACGGCCTCCACCACGACCTCGTCGGGGCGCAGCCCGGCCAACTGCACGGTCGCGGTCAGGGTCAGCTCCGAGCCGAGCAGCGGCGTATCCGGCAGCCCATAGCTGTCCACGTCGGTGATCTGGATCTTCGGCCAGGCTCCCTCAGCCCGCTGTCGATAGGCGGCCAGTTGCCTGGCCGCGCCGAACGGCACGCCGTCGATCGGCTCGATGGTTCTGTGCAGCGACTTGGCGGCAGGTGCGTAGTACTTCTGGGTGTAATCACGCACCATCCGCGACGCCAGCACCTTGGGGCCCAGTACCTGCAGCGTGTGCCGCACCATCTCGACCCAGCGGGTCGGGATGCCGTGCTCGTCGCGGTCGTAGAACCGCGGGGTCACCGAGTTCTCCAGCAGGTCGTAGAGCGCGGCGGCCTCGAGGTCGTCGCGGCGGGACTCGTCGGTCACGCCGTCGGCGGTCGGGATCTCCCATCCGTTCTCACCGTCGTACCACTCGTCCCACCAGCCGTCGCGGATCGACAGGTTGAGCCCGCCGTTGAGCGCGCTCTTCATACCGGACGTGCCGCACGCCTCCAGGGGACGCAGCGGGTTGTTGAGCCAGACGTCGCAGCCCCAATAGAGCAGCCGCGCCATCGACATGTCGTAGTCGGGCAGGAACGCGATGCGGTGGCGCACCTCTGGCCGGTCGGCGAACTTCACGACCTGCTGGATCAGCGCCTTGCCGCCGTCGTCGGCGGGGTGCGACTTGCCCGCCACGATCAGCTGGAGGGGACGCTGCTCGTCGAGCAGCAGCTTCTCCAGCCGGTCGGGTTCGCGCAGCATCAGCGTCAACCGCTTGTACGTCGGGACGCGCCGAGCGAATCCGATGGTGAGCACGTTCGGATCGAATGCCGTTGCAATCCAACCCAATTCGGCGTCCGATGCGCCGCGTTCCAGCCACGACCGGCGCAGCCTTGCCCGCACGTCGTCGACGAGCAGCTCGCGCAACTGCGAGCGGATCCACCACAGGTGACCGGGATCGACCTGCTGCAGCCGCTCCCAGGTCTCGGGCTCGCTCAGCGAGCCGAGATCGTCGCTGCCGAGCAGCTCTCGACCGAGCTCCAGCCACTGCGGCGCCGCCCACGTCGGTGCGTGCACGCCGTTGGTGATCGAGCCGATCGGCACCTCGGCGGCGTCGAAACCTGGCCACAACTCGTTGAACATCCCGCGGCTGACCTTGCCGTGTAGCAGCGACACGCCGTTCGCGCGCTGCGCCAGCCGCAGCCCCATGTGGGCCATGTTGAACTTCGACGGATCGTCCTCGGCGCCGAACGCGACAATGCGGTCCAGCGGCACGCCGGGAAGCAACCGGGAGTGCGCCCCTGCCGGATCTTTCCCCGTCGCTTCGCTCGCCCCTGAAGGGCTGCCGAAGTAGTGCTCGACCATCTCCACCGGGAATCGGTCGATGCCCGCCGGCACCGGCGTGTGAGTGGTGAAGACCGTGCTCGACCGCACCACCGCGAGCGCGGTGTCGAAGTCAAGGCCGCCGTCGGTGACGAGTTCGCGGATGCGCTCGACGCCGAGGAAACCGGCATGGCCCTCGTTCATGTGGAAGACCTGCGGCTCTTGCAGCCCTTCGACGGCGGTGAACGCGCGGATGGCCCGCACCCCCCCGATGCCAGCGAGGATCTCCTGCTTGATCCGGTGCTCCTGGTCGCCGCCGTAGAGCCGGTCGGTGATGCCGCGCAGATCATGCTCGGTCTCCGGGATGTCGGAGTCCAGCAGTAGCAACGGGATTCGACCGACCTGTGCGATCCACACCCGCGCGTTGAGCTCGGCCGAGTCCGGCATCGCCAGCGAGACCAGAACCGGCTCGCCCTCGGCGTCCGTGAGCAAACGCAGCGGCAGACCCTGCGGGTCCTGCGACGGGTAGTTCTCGTGCTGCCAGCCTTCGGCGCTCAGCGATTGGCGAAAGTAGCCCGACCGGTAGTACAGCCCGACGGCGATGAGCGGCAATCCGAGGTCCGACGCCGACTTCAGGTGATCACCGGCAAGGATGCCGAGGCCACCGGAGTAGTTCGGCAACACTTCGGCGACACCGAACTCCATCGAGAAGTAGGCGATGCCAGTGGGCAGTGCGACTCCTGCGGCGGCCTGCTCCTGGTACCACATCGGCCGGGTCAGGTAGTTGTCCAACTCGGCGGCGAGGTGGTCCAGCCGGTCCAGGAACGATTGGTCGACGGCGAGCTCGTCCAGACGCTTCGGGCTGACCGCGCCGAGCAGCGCCACGGGATCGGCAACATGGTCCCACAGTTCCCGATCCACGGTGGCGAACAGATGCTGGGTGGGCGTGTCCCACGACCACCGCAGGTTTATCGACAGTCTCTCCAGCGCAGCAAGACGCTCAGGCAGATGAGTGCGGACGGTGAACCGACGGAGGGCTTTCACGTGACTTCACCTTACTGAAAAATCCCGGCCTTGCAGACGCGTGCGTGCGTGACGAGCAGATGTGCAGGGTCACTGGGATGACTGCATCAGGGCCCATGGGGTTCAGCCGGACACTACGGTGGGTATAGGGCGCGACGAGGCTTTGAAACTAGAAGGACGACAGCGCGCGGCGGTACGGCCGCGCCAGCGTGAGGAGTTGGTGGTGGCCGGTCGTATCGAGATCGACGACGTCGCACCAGTGGTTTCGGGCGGACGTTACCCGGCCAAGGCCGTGACCGGCGAGATCGTGCCGGTCAAGGCCACGGTGTGGCGGGAGGGCCACGACGCCGTCGCGGCGACGCTCGTCGTGAGGTATCACGGCACCGCCTATCCGCGGCTGGCCAAGGCACCTGCCGGCGTCGCGGCACCACACGTGACGGCGGTCCCGATCGAGGAGGTCGTCGGGTCCACTCCGAAGGTGAAGCCACAGCTGTTGGCGATGTCGCCAGGCCGTACCCCCGACGTCTTCCACGGCCAGTTCACCCCCGATGCCGTGGGATTGTGGACGTTCCGGGTGGACGGCTGGGGCAACCCGATCGCCACCTGGCGGAAGAACGTCACGGCCAAGCTCGAAGCGGGCCAAGGCGAGTCAGAACTGTCCAACGACCTGATCCTCGGTGCGCAACTGCTGGAGCGCGCCTCCACGGGAGTGCCGCGGCAGGACCGTTATCCGCTGATCGAGGCGGCCGCCAGGCTGCGCGAACCCGGTGACCCGTTCGCGCGTGCAGGCGCCGCGCTCGCACCCGAGGTGACCGACCTGCTGACCAAGTACCCGCTGCGCGAACTGGTGACCCGTGGCGAGCAGTACGGTGTCTGGGTCGACCGACCCCTTGCCCGCTTCAGCTCCTGGTACGAGATGTTCCCCCGCTCCACCGGCGGGTGGGACGGCAAGGGCAATCCCGTGCACGGCACGTTCGCCACCGCCAGCAAGGCGCTGCCCCGGATCGCCAAGATGGGCTTCAACATCGTCTACCTTCCGCCGATCCACCCGATCGGCAAGGTGCACCGCAAGGGACGCAACAACAGCGTGACCGCAGCCCCGAAGGACGTCGGCTCGCCGTGGGCGATCGGCAGCGACAAGGGCGGCCACGACGCCGTACACCCGAAGCTCGGCACCATTGAGGACTTCGACGACTTCGTCGCCGCAGCGCGCGACCAGGGGCTCGAGGTCGCTCTCGACCTTGCGCTGCAGTGCGCGCCGGACCACCCGTGGGCCAAGGCCCATCCCGAGTGGTTCACCGTGTTGCCCGACGGCACCATCGCCTACGCGGAGAACCCGCCGAAGAAGTACCAGGACATCTATCCGGTCAACTTCGACAACGACCCGGCGGGCATCTACGCCGAGGTGCTGCGTGTCGTCCGGTTCTGGCTGTCGCACGGCGTCAAGGTGTTCCGGGTCGACAACCCACACACCAAACCGCCCAACTTCTGGGCCTGGCTCATTGGCGAGGCCAAGAACGACGACCCCGACGTGCTGTTCCTCGCAGAGGCGTTCACCCGCCCCGCGCGACTGTTCGGGTTGGCCAAACTCGGCTTTACCCAGTCATATACGTACTTCACATGGCGTACGGCCAAGTGGGAGCTGACGGAATTCGGCGAGCAGATCGCCGAGCACGCCGACTACGCACGCCAGAGCCTGTGGGTCAACACCCCCGACATCCTGCACGAGAGCCTGCAGCACGGTGGCCCAGGGATGTTCGCGATCCGCGCCGCAATGGCCTCGACGATGAGTTCGACTTGGGGCGTCTACTCCGGCTACGAACTGTTCGAGCACGAAGCAGTCCGCGAGGGCAGCGAGGAGTACTTGGACTCGGAGAAGTATCAGTTGCGTCCCCGAGACTTCGACGCCGCCCTGGCCAACGGCGAATCGTTGGAGCCGTTCCTGCAGCGGCTCAACGAGATTCGTCACCTTCATCCTGCCTTGAGCCAGCTTCGCACCATCAAGTTCCACCCCATCGACAACGACGCGCTGCTGGCCTACAGCAAGTTCGACCCGGTCACCGGCGACTGCGTCCTGGTGGTGGTGACGCTCAACGCGTTCGGCCCGGAAGAGGCCACCATCTGGCTCGACATGCGCGCACTCGGGATGGAGGCCTACGACCGGTTCTGGGTGCGCGACGAGGTCACCGGTGACGAATACCAGTGGGGGCAGACGAATTACGTACGGATCGACCCCGTCAGGTCCGTCGCCCACATCCTGAACATGCCGCAAATTCCGAGCGAGAAGCGGCTCAACCTGCTGCGGAGGGAATGAACACATGACCCGCGCCAACGACATCGCCAGCGATCACCTCAGGCCGGACGAGCGCGACCTCGGCCGGCTGCTGGCCGGGGAGCACCACGACCCACACTCGATCCTGGGTGCACACGAGTACGGCGACCACACGGTGATCCGCGCACTGCGGCCATGGGCCACCGACGTCGTCGCGTTGATCGGCGACAAGCGCTTTCCGTTCACTCACGTCGAAAGGGGGCTGTTCGCCGTCGCAGTGCCGTTCACCGACTTGGTCGACTATCGGATTGAAGTCAGCTACCCCGGCGGCGACTCCCCCGTCGTACATACGGCGGCGGACCCGTATCGCTTCCTGCCCACGCTCGGCGAGGTTGACCTGCATCTGTTCGCCGAGGGCCGCCACGAGCGGCTGTGGGAGATTCTCGGCGCGCACCCGCGTAGCTTCACCACTCCCGACGGCGTCGTCCACGGGGTGTCGTTCGCCGTATGGGCACCGAATGCCAAAGGCGTCAGCCTGGTCGGCGACTTCAACCACTGGGAGGGTGACGAGGCGCCGCTGCGGGTCCTTGGTTCCACGGGCGTGTGGGAGCTGTTCTGGCCCGACTTCCCCGTCGGTGGTCTGTACAAGTTTCGGGTGCACGGCATCGACGGGTCGGTCGTCGACCGCGCCGATCCGATGGCGTTCGCCACGGAGGTGCCGCCGCAGACCGCGTCGAGGGTGACGTCCAGCGACTACACCTGGGACGACGGTGACTGGATGGGCGGCCGCGCGCTGAAGAATCCGGTGTTCGAGCCGATGAGCACCTACGAGGTGCACCTGATGTCGTGGCGACCCGGCCTGACCTACCGTCAGCTGGCCACCGAGCTCACCGAATACGTGGTGGCGCAAGGGTTCACCCACGTCGAACTGTTGCCCGTTGCCGAGCACCCGTTCGGCGGGTCGTGGGGCTACCAGGTCACGTCGTACTACGCCCCGACGTCGCGACTGGGATCTCCCGACGATTTCCGGTACCTCGTCGACCAGCTGCACCAGGTGGGCATCGGCGTGATCGTCGACTGGGTGCCCGCCCACTTCCCCAAGGACTCTTGGGCGCTCGGCAGATTCGACGGCACGCCCCTGTACGAGCACTCCGACCCCACGCGGGGCGAGCAACTCGATTGGGGCACTTATGTTTTCGACTTCGGCCGACCGGAGGT
>JAOPVF010000045.1 GCA_025963195.1 Mycobacterium sp.
GCACCGTCGACGTGATCGCAGCCGCGCTGCCATCCTCGAGCCTTGGCAAGTACGAGAACGCGGCCAACGCATCGAACTACTTCCTGCCGACGCTGCAGGGCGCGTTGGTGACGGTGAATCCGAGCCACGAGTTCTTCAAGAATGCCGATGCCAGAGTCGCATTCCTGAAGTCGATCGACCAGACGACCCTGGTGAATCAAGTGCTGGGCAAGCGATCTGAGGTCGCCACCACCATGTACGCCAAGGGGATGATCCCCGGTGACGTCCCAGGAGTCGTCGACAAGCAGGCGATCTCCTACGACGCGGGCGCGTTCAAGTCGTATGTCGGTGCATTGCCCGCCAACGCGAACAAGACGTTGGTGATCGGGTATGCCAACGGCAACGTCAACGCCCAGTCGATGGCCAACATCGTGGTGGCGAACCTGCAGACCGTTGGGCTCAACGCGTCGGCTCAGGGCTACGACACCTCGACCGTGTTCGGCTGGATCAACGACCCGCCGAGCGGGCCCGACGCATTCATCGACGGCAACAACGGCCCGGATGGCGGCGATCCGTACATGTGGGGACACGTCTTCTGGGATGCGTCCGGCGGGATCAACTACTTCGGTTGCCAGTCGCCGGAGGTCAACGGCCTACTGAACCAGGCGCTCGGCACCGGCGACATGGCCACCTTCGTCAAGGCCGGCGACTTGTACGGACAGACCGGGTGCTTCCTGAACCTGTCCTACAACCGAGACTGGGTGGTGGCGCAGAAGTGGCTCACCAGCGTGCCGGAGAGTCAGAACATCGGTGCCAACGAGTTGAACTTCTCATTGCTCGGTATCGCCAAGTGAGATGGTTGAGCCTAAGGGCGCGCGGCCCAACGGTTCTGCCGTCCATCCTGGGAAAGTGAGAACATGTCGCACACCGTCGTCACCGGCGCAGCCGAATCGCGGCTGTCGCTGTCCCGGCACATCTACTCCACGGTCCGGGAGCGGATCATCCTCGGCCAGTACCCGCAGGGCAGCCGGCTTCCCGAGAAACGCATCGGGGAGGAGCTGGACGTCTCGCGGGTGCCATTGCGTGAGGCGGTGCCGTTGCTGGAGCGCGACGGGTTCGTGCATTCCTATCCCCGGCGGGGGGCCGTGGTGGCCCGCTGGGACGCGAAGACCATCGACGACCTGTTCGACGCGCGTCTGTCCCTCGAGGTGGGCGCGGCCCGCTACGCGGCGCGGCAGGTCTCGCGCGGCGGCTCGATGGATGCCTTGAACGTTGCGCTCAAGGAGGCCCAGCGGATGGTCGAGGATGGCGACGCGTACGCAATCGCCAGGAGCAGCACGGCATTTCACGAAGCGGTGGTCGAGACCTCGACGAACGAGCTGATGGTGCGGTTGATGCAAACCATCTCGGGACGGATCACGTGGCTGTTCTACCTGACCAGCGGTCTGCCGGCTGAGGAGGCGTTCCACGACCATGTGCTACTGCGGGACGCGATCGCGTCGGGCAACGATCGGGTGGCCGAGTCGGTGGCCTATGCGCACATCGAGCGGGATCGGCAACCGACGTTCGAAGCCATGCGGGAGCAGCTCGGTGAAGGGTGATGGAAGGCAAACGACGGCAACCAGACCCATCCCGAATTTCCTTGCACGACACCTAGATTCACGCACGACGATTCGCCTTGCAATCCGCCAGCCAGGCGTTCATCAGATCGACCGCATCCTCGACCGGGCGGTCCCATGCCCCGTCGAGGACGCCGTCCGATTTCGTCCCGTGGCGGTCGCGTGGAGCCACCGCGGATCGGATCCTGTCCTGGCGCGTGCGACGTCGTTGCGGTGCAAGGCGGAAGCCGACGTAGGTGACGAAACCGCCTTCGTCATCAACGGACTCGACGCGCCTGAACTCGTCGATCTCGCACCACTGATAGTGGCGTAGGCGGCCCGTTCGCGGGTGGACGTCGAACCACGTGCTCGACAAGTGCAGCCACCCGTCCCCACGGGCGCGTCTACTCGCCGTGACGATGATGTTGACGATCGCCTGGACGAACGTGGCGGCGCATCCTGTTCCCAGCGCCCCGAACCACACCAGGACCGGCCAGCATTCGGACGTCTGCGACCACGCGTACAGCCCGATCACGGGGCCGCTGAGCACACCAACGAAGAACACGACGACCAAGACGTTCTGGCCGACTCGGTTGCCCGTATCCGGATAGGGCAGCACCAGATCCACGCTCATCCGTGTAGCTTTCGGTACTGGCGGATGGCCCCCGGGTGCAAGGGCACCAGTCCGGTTTGGATCATCGACGGTGGGTCGAGATACTGCAGACCGCGGACGGACGGCGGTACGAGTTGCGGTGCGTCGGTCGCGAGTACGTCCACCACGGCGGCGATTACGTCGTCGGCGATGTCGGGACGGCACAGCAGCAGGTTGGGCACTCCGATCGACCGAAGGCCGGGCGGCGCGTACTCGCCGGCAGGCACTCCGCGGGTGAGGTAGGGGTAGCCGGAGATGTCGGTCATCGGCACCGCCAACTCGCCGATGTCGAGCATCCGGACGGGCACCGTGGCATCCAACTCGGAGATGGCCGGTGTCGGAACTCCACCCGACCACACCAGTGCCTCAATGCCGCCGTCGGCCAGCCGAGCCACTCCGTCGTGCAGGCGGTACCTCCGCATGTCGACTTGACCTCCGAGCCCGGCCGCCTCGAACAACACCTCACTCGTCGCGGCGGCGCCCGACCCGGCCGGACCGATGGAGACCCGCAATCCGCGAAGGTCATCCACCCGGCGTATGGAGGCGGAATCGCGCACGATCACCTGCAGGTAGTTCTCGTAGACGCGCGCCACCGCACCGTCGGGACCGCATCGACGCCGATGTCTGGGTAGTGCGGCCACTGGCGCGGTTTCGGCTGGTCCCGTTGCCCGGTCGCGCTCGGCGACATCGGCCAGCACGGCGTTGATCGATGTGTAGCCCGACACGATGACCAGGCCCATCAGCATCAAGCCGAATGCCGATAGCGCGGACCCGGCGTGGGACACCGCGGTGAGCAGCGGCACCGTGCACGAGGTTGCGCCGATCCCGAAGGCGATGAGGACCGGCCGGCGGCCGATCTTGTCCGAGAACGCGCCGACGAGCGGCTGGAGCCCGACGAAGATGACCAGCGCGACGAAGTTGATCCACGTGACCTGTTCCTTCGGCAGCCCGGTCGTGTTGATCATGAACTTCTGCATGTAGGTGGTGAACGTGTAGAAGGCGATGGTGCCGCCGAGGGTGAGGCCCACCACGGTCAGGCACTCGCGCGGATAGCTGAGCAAGATCCGCAAGCTGCCACGTTCGGAGTTCGCCTCGACGGCCAGCTTGTAGTTCTGCGATTCGTCCATCGTGCGTCGCAGCCTCATGACGGTCACGGCGGCAACTGCTCCGATGGCGAACGCGATCCGCCAACCCCAGTCATGCATCTGCTCTGGTGTGAGTATCTGCTGCAGGACGATCTGGACACCCAGCGCTAGGAGCTGGCCGCTCGTCAGCGTCACGTACTGAAACGAGGAGTAGAAGCCGCGCCGGTGTGGGGTGGCGACTTCGCTGAGGTACGTCGCCGACGTTCCGTACTCGCCTCCCAAGGACAATCCCTGCAGCAGCCGGGCCGCGACCAGCAGGATCGGCGCCAGCGCGCCGATCTGCGCGTACCCGGGCAGCACGGCGATGCCGAGTGACCCGACACCCATCATCGTGACCGAGAGGGTCAATGCCGCGCGGCGGCCTGCTCGGTCGGCATACCAACCGAGCAACCAGCCGCCCAGCGGCCGGATCAGGAACCCGACGGCGAAGATGCCCGCGGTGTTCAGTAGCTGCGCCGTGGAATTCGACGAGGGGAAGAACACGCTCGCGAAGTAGATGCTGAACGCCGCGTAGACGTACCAGTCGTACCACTCGATCAGGTTGCCGAGCGATCCGCGGATCACGTTGCCGGCCACCGACCTTGCGAGAGGTGCTTGGTCTGGTATCCGTTGCTCTGTCTGCATGATCCTTGCCCTCCCGTTTGCCTGTAGGTGCCGACCATGATGTGAGGGCGGCCACAGTGCGGGGAAGCGAATCGTCGGCGCAACGGTCTTTCCTTGCACAATCCACAGATTGGCCAATGCCGGCGCTACGCTGCACGACACCATGGATGGCAACGCATTACCACCCGACGGAGCAACGAAGACGGTTCAGACACCGGACGGTCGCAATCTCACGTACGTCGAAGTGGGGGATCCGCAGGGGCCATTGGTCCTGCACAACCACGGCGGACCCAGTAGTCGGCTCGAGGCACGCCTCTTCGCACCGTCCGCATCGAAGAACCGATTGCGGTTCATCTGCGTCGACCGACCCGGTATCGGCCAGTCCAGTCCTCAGAAGTCGCGCAGCTACTCCGGCTGGGCAGACGACTTGGTGGCCATCGCCGACGCGTTGGGTCACCGCGAGTTCGGCGTCACGGGCTGGTCGGAGGGTGGGCCATGGGCGCTCTCCGCGGCGGCCTACGTCGACCCGACTCGGTTGCGCCACGTCAGCAGCATCGCGGGTGGCAGCTACGGAGCGTTCGGCGACAACTGGGCCGCAGATCAACTCTCCAAGGCCGACGCGTTCGGGGGCACCCTCGCGCTGCGTTTCCCACCCGGCTTCCGACTGATGTATGCGGTGCTTGGCGTCACCGCCAAACGCTTCCATAGCGCCTACGTCAAGCAGTTGCTGAAGGCGCTCAACGAGTACGACCGACAGATCTTGGGCGACCCCGTTTTCGAAGCCGCCTTCTGCGCGGCGTCCGCCGAATGCTTCGCCCACGGCTCCGACGGGCTCATCCGAGATGGTGAATTGCTTTACCGTCGTTGGGCGTTCGACGTGACGGCGATCGAGCGACGGGTCCACATGTGGCAGGGGCTGGACGATCGGCTGGTGCCCGATTCCATCAACAAGACGGTGGCAAACCGGATGCCAGGAGCGGTATGGCATCCCGTCGACGGAGCCGGTCACTTCGTCGCGATCGGCTCGGCGGACGACCTTCTCGGCATCGCCGCCGAAGAACTAGTCGCCTGAGAAGAACGTCACGCCCATACGTGCGGGTAGTTCCGACGGTGGATGGGTTTCGTCGAGCCAGGTTTCCCCTCTGGGCCGGTCGGGCACGATGTGAGCATGACACCTCCCGTTCCCACGGAATTCGCTCGAGGTTTCTACCGTGCCCGGATGCGCCTCGCCCAAGCACATATCGGCCCGATCGCGGCGACCCTGATCTGCGTCGTCGCATTCCTCCTCCCAGACGCGACGACGGCTTCGGCCAGCCCATTCCGCTCGGCCCAGATCGACTTCGGGGGACTTGCCCGTACCTACGAACTGCACGTTCCGGCCGGAGTCGAGCATCCGTCGGCCCTCGTCGTGAACTTGCACGCCGCCGGGGCCACCGGGCGGGATCAGGCCGCACTAACCCATTACGACGCCGTCGCCGATGCGCACGGGTTCGCCGTGGTTCACCCCGATGGCATCGACTTCAGTTGGGCCGATGGCCGCGGTGCGTCGATCCCGGACCGGCAGGGTGTCGACGACGTGGGCTTCATCGCGGCTCTGGTGGGCAAGCTGGTGGCGGAGTACGGCATCGACCGTGGCCGTGTCTTCGCGACGGGCCTGTCGGCGGGCGCGTTCATGGCGAACCGACTGGCGTGTGAGCGTGCTGATCTGTTCGCCGCCATCGCCCCGGTAGCGGGGACGCTCGGCTCGAACGTGGGATGTGGTCCGTCGCGGCCGGTGTCGGTCCTCGCAACACACGGCACGGCGGATCCGATCGTGCCGTACGGCGGCGGAGGCATGGTGGGACGCGGGGGAGCCAGCGACGTCGTCGCGGCACCGGCGATGGTGCAGCGTTGGCAACAGATCGACCGATGCCCGGCCGCGCCGTCGGAGGACGCGCTACCCGGCAACGGTGACGGCACCGCGACGACGGGCCTGACGTATTCACCGTGCGCGGCGGGTACGGCAGTGGAGTTCATGCGCATCGACGGCGGCGGCCATACCTGGCCAGGCGCTCCACCAATCCTGCCGGTGCAGGAAGTCGGCGCCGCCAGCAACGCCTTCGATGCGTCGGAGGCGTCGTGGCAGTTCTTCAACGCTCACGGGCGATAGCGGCAGCGCCGCATCAGGCCACTCGAAACCGGAAACTGATCGACGATGCGCGCGAAGTCCGCGATCGGCGCGCGGCGATCGATCTGGAAGAACGGGCGCGCTCCCGGCGGCAAACATGGTGGCGCCCAAGCGTTTTGGCATAGATCTACGGCACTGGGCCGTCAGAGGTACGGGTCGGCCCAGGCGCTGATGATTCGGGCAGCCCTGGCAGCCTGGTTCTTCCCGGTGAGGAGGTGGTCGGCGCCTTCGAGGGAGACGAAGCTGCGGGGATGCCGGGCGGTGCGGAAGATTTCGCTCGCGTTGGCGATTCCGACGGTGTTGTCCGTGGGTGAATGCATGACGAGCAGTGCACGGCGCAGTGTCCTGATCCGCTCGCGCAGATCGACGGCGCGGACGTCCTCGATGAAGTGGCGCTTGAGGGTGAGCGCCTTGCCGCTGATGAGGAATGGCGCCTCACCGTCGGCCTCGATCCGATGGACGAGAGCGTCGTAGTTCTGCTCGACGTGGGCCGGCTCATAGGGTGCGCCGATGCTCGCCAGCGCCACCACGGTCGGGCACTCGTGCGCGGCGGCGATCGCGGCCGCACCCCCGAAGGAGTGCCCGACGAGCAACCGCACCTCGCGGCCAGACTCGTTCATGAACTCCACGGCGCGCACGGTGTCGGCGACCTTGTGGGAGAACGATCCATCACCCCAGTCACCCTCGGAGCCGCCAAGGCCGAGGTTGTCGAAGCGGAGCATGCCGATGCCCTCGCCGGCGAGTTGCTTGCAGATCCGGCTCGCCGCCGGACAGTCCTTGCCGAGGGTGAATCCATGGGCGAACACACCCCATCCACGGACCTCGCCTTGGGGGACATCGACGATGCCCGCCAAGCGGGGACCGGTGGTGCTCACGAATGAGACTGGCTCTGCCACGCGCATCATCCTGCACTACGACCACCGCGGCGGCAGTGAAGACGGTTACCCGCGTTGTGGGCCGACTCGGGTCATCACGTGATGGTCCGTGCGGTGCACGCGGAGGTGGTTCGCACCGCAACGGGTCAGCGAATGGGCTGCCCGGTGTAGTTGTGGTTCGCCGAAGCCTGCCCAGGAACCCGTGCAGCCGGCATCTTGGGAACACACCGGGTGGCGAGCGCCGCCAACAGTCCAAAGGGTGCCAGGATCATCGAAATCAGCAGCACCAGAGTGAATGCATCTGCCATGCATTCGACTATTCAATGTTTGCCACATTGCCAACAGTGGCAGTGATGACGGCTATGAGCAATATGCTGCCAAACGCTACTCGTGCTGCCCCCCATCATTCTCACATTCTCAGGCCCGATCATCCTCAAGCGGAGGCCAAAGCCCGTTCGTCTTCGTCGGCGAACTCGTCTTCGAGGTGCAGCGGCGTGTAGTCGACGTCGATCTCGGCGAGCGGACGTCCACGCGCACTGCTGATCGTGCCGAATCGTCGCAGCCCCTTGTCGCTGGCGTACTGCACGAACTCATCCTTCTCCAAGCCGAAGGGAACCTCGTCGTAGAGGGCGAAGCCCTCCTCGGTGTTCTGCAGCGCGAGCGGCATCAGTTCGTTCATTCGCGTCTCGAACACGGACCAATTGGCGTCGTCGGCGGCGACGTGCCGACGACACGTGAAGGTGCCCCAGGCCATGTGGCGGCGCTCGTCGTCACCGATACGCCGCACCAACTCCTGCATGCCGGGAAGGATCCCGCGGTTCACGCAGATCTTGTGCCAGGCGTAGTAGCCCGTCAGGGCCATCATTCCCTCGATGACGTGGTTGTACGTGGCCGATGCTCGAACCTGCGCGGCGGCAGAAGGGTCGGTCGATAGCGCATTGAGTGAACGCGGGAGCTCCTCGTAGAACATGGTGCGATAGGCGGGGAGCTCATCGAGGTAGCGGTTCAAGTCGTCGGTCATTCCGACGGCATCGAGCCACAGGCGGAACACCTGGGTGTGCTTGGCCTCCTCGAACGCGAACTGGGTCAGATACATCTCGTCGCCCAGCCGACCCTCCGCCCGCATCGCGGCCATGAACGGCTGGATGTCCTGCGTGACCGCTTCCTCGCCTGCGATGAATTGGGCGCACAGTCGGGTGGCCCAGTCCCGTTCGAGCTCGGTCAGCGACTGCCAGTCGGCACGGTCGCGGGAGAAGTCGATGTCGGCTGGGTTCCAGAACTTGGCGTTGCCACCGGCGAATAGCTTCAGCGGCAAGCTGTCCCAATTGAGGCCGCCTGCCCCGATCGAATCGCTCCGAGTCCGCGTCATGCGATCAGCCCCCTCAGTCAATGGACGTACTGGGATTGATCGATGGTAGGCGCGGTGAAAGCTCTTGCGAGGCGGTTTCAGCCCATGCAGGCAGCCCTAGAAGCAGGCCGTCCGCGGTCCAGTGCGGATTGACCTCGTCCGCCCGAGCATGCGCCGCCTCGAGCTGTTCACGGACAGCCGCTGATGGCCGGAGTGCGCGAACGAGGTGACGCCGATCGGGGAAGGCGCTAGCCTTGCCTCCGAGGTCGGGTCCGGCGCTCCCGTGCGCCTGTTGCAAGGGAGTACGTGGAGCGCCACCAGAGAGGACAACCAGGATTCATGACCGAACGACAACGCACTAGGGCCGTCAAGATCGCCATCGCGGGCGCGATGCTCGCTGGCGGTGCTCTGGCCATGGCAGCACAGGCCGGAGCGGATCCGGCGGCGCCCTACCCGACGCCGGTGCCTGCGGTTCCTGGCGCGACGCCTCCGGCGCCCGGCCAGCCCGTGGTGGAGCCCGCCGGGGTTGGCCCGGAGGCACCCCCCGCGCCGCCACCTGCAGGGCCGCCGCTGGTGCCGGAGATCGCCAACCCCGTGTATGGCGGCGGTAATGCGGGGAATGGCCCGCTCGCGAACCTCAGGGATCTTTGGCACCAGGCTCAGGACCCGTACTCCTTCATCGGCGGAGCGCCCGACCAGCCGCTCGAAGGGGCACCACCGCCGCCAGGAGCC
>JAOPVF010000057.1 GCA_025963195.1 Mycobacterium sp.
CGGGCAGCCCTTGGTGTCGACCACCACCACGCTGGAGACCGCCGACGGCCAGTCGTTGGTGACCTTCGCGTTCCGACCGGCCTCGGGGCGCTAATGTAGATCCGGTGACGGACCTGGGCTCCCCGCCCTTCGGACTGCATCCGCTGCACGGCGTGCACGAGCCCACGACCGGCAATCCATCGCGTCGTCCCCGGTCCGCGCGCCGCACGACGTCGATCGACATGACCCGCGACGAAGGCTCACTGGACCCGGTGTATCTGAACGGGCGGGCGCGCGATCTGTGGACGGCGGCCGACGGAACGGTGAACGAGCTCGACTCCGCGACGCTCTCGGCCACTATCGAGCTGATTGCCCGTGTTGTCCGTCATGTTGAGGTGACGCCACCGGTCGCCGCCATGTCCCGGCTGGCCGGCGCGCCCGCGATGAGCGGGTTCCGCGCCGCGGCCGACAAGGTGGCTCCCGAGCTGCGGCAGGCGCGCGACCTGCGCTACACGCTGCTGGACGATGTTCCCGTCGCCACGCTGATATCGGGCCATGCACTGTCGGCGTCGAACCTGCTCGGCGACGTCGCGAAGTCGGGGTACCTGCCGGTCGCCGATCAGTGCGCGGGTTTCGCGACCGGCGGGCTGCTGCTGACGTCGTTCGAAGCAGGCGATCCCGTGATCGTCACCGGCCCGGAGGCTCCCGACCTCGATCACGGCGACGACTCTTGGGCCTGGCACCATGTGACGGCGTTACCACGCCACGCCATGCGCCGCAGACGGCGCATCGATGTCTACCAGGGTGAGTCGCCGTCACGAGTCGGCATCGACGCGATGTTCCGCGACACCTATGTGCGAAGGGACGGGGTGGAGACGATCATCCACGAGTACACGCTGGCCGTCGTCGTGGACACCGACTCCGGCGTGATCGTCGAATCCGTTGCCACACCACGGGTGCTGCCGTGGCAGGAGTGGCCCGGCGCGGTCGCGAGCGCTGCGCGAATCATCGGAATGACGTTGCAGGAACTGCACTTTCGGGTCCGACAGGAATTGTCCGGTACCAGCACCTGCACTCATCTCAATGATCTGCTGCGCAGCATCGCCGATGCCGAGGCGTTGATACGCCTCGTGAAGGACGCCTGAGCACCTCAGCGCGGGCCTGGCGTCGCGTCGCCCAACTCGTCGGGTTCAGCAGGACGCTTGGACGCGGCCTTCTGCTTGGTCGCGGCGTCGACCTCGTCGATGTCCTCGAGGGACGCCTCGTCGGTGATCGGTTGGCTGGTATCGAATCCTGACATGGCTACTGGGTAGCCAGAATGCCGGCGCCCAATCCTCTAGGCGTTAACGAATGAGAACGTCAGTGTGCGGCTGACCGTCATCGTGGCTACATCATCCGAAGGAGGTGGCCATATCGCTGTGCCCTGCACGATCACACCGCGAATGTCCCGATAGGCGGTGAAGGTGTCGGCCACCACGCAGGCTTGGATCTCAGCGGGCTGCGTGGCGTCGCCATTCACGCCGCCGACGGTGACGGCGATTGTGGCGGAGTCGAAGTCGACCACCCGCGCCGGTAGGGCGAGCAACTGGCCGTCGGCGTCGACGACACAGATCGCGCCGCTCGGCCCCTGCGCCAAGAACTCGGCTAGTTCGTCCTCGGCCATCGCAACCGGGCCGCCGCTGCGCGGACTAGGCATGTCGCTCGGGGAGATCGGCGGCGCGGACCTCGGTGAGCGTCAGGCCGATGAAGCACCGTTTGCCGCTGAGAAGGCGGTCGCGGACCTTCGTCACGACCGAGTCGGGTACGCGGTGATCCGGTGACCTTTCGCCGACAAGTTCGTCGACCTCGGCTGCGGATGGTTGGTAGACGTGCGCGAGGCCACCAACGGAGATCCACCCCTCGTCGTCGCCGATCAAGCATGCGACCTCGGGAGCCGAGCGCAGGTGTTGAACCTTGGCGCTCTTGGCATAGGTGGCGAAGTAGAGGCAGCGGGTGGCGGAGCGATAGGCGACCGAACGCATGGCATAGCCGATCGGACGTCGGGCGCGGTCGCGGCAGAAGAGAAACACGCGGTGGTTGGCACGGATGAACTCGACGAGGTCCGGCGCGTCCAGCGACAGCGGGATCACGACGCGAGAGGCGTTGCCATCGCGACGATCATCTCGGCGACCACCGCGATCATTTCGTCGCGCTCGACGGCGACGGTCTGCCGGTGGACCGTGTGCCAGGCCCGGTCCAGCAGGCCCATCACCGCGACCCCGATGACATCTGGTGAATGCGCGCCATTTCCGGCGATCGCCTGCCCTAGCTTCCACGACGCCCGGGTCACCATGCGGTTGCGCGACTTTCGAAAGTCGTCGTCGTCGGGCGCCGACTGCGTCGACGCGAGCACGAACGCGCCGTGGTGGTCCATGTAGTCGAAGTAGTGGCCGACCCAGGCGCGGATGTCGGCTGGACCGAGCGATTCGCGGGCTTCGGCCCACTCGGCGATGACCGCGAGGACCTCGCGGTAGGCGTTTTTGCCGAGAACGTTGAAGATCTCGCGCTTGTCTTTGAAGTAGGTATAGAAGCCGGCCCGCGAGATGCCGCACGCTTCGGTGATCGCGTTGATCGGCGTGCCCGCGTAGCCGCGTTCCAGAAAGAGCCGACGACTGGCATCCAGGATCGCCGAGCGGGTGCGCTCACCGCGGGTGGCGTCCAGTTGCCGTTCGGCCGGCGAAGCCGAGGTCACCGTCATGCGGCGACTTTATATGACAGTATCGTCAACTGCAATCACCACAGTTCAGATGTGAATTGACCCGTATAACAATGCGTACTTGACACAACTGTCAAGTTCAGCCAAGCTCTTAAACGAGCCGTATGTCGAGCCGCGAGAGGCAGTCCGATGACCCAGTTCAAAGATGCACCGATCTTCGATGCCGATCAGCACATGTACGAGACCCCCGATGCGCTGACGAGGTACCTGCCCAAGGAATTCCAGCCGAAGGTGCAGTTCGTCCAGATCGGCAGGCACACCCGCATCGCGATCCTGAACAAGATCACCGACTACATGCCGAACCCGACGTTCGA
>JAOPVF010000085.1 GCA_025963195.1 Mycobacterium sp.
GCCCGGCCGGTGTCGGGGTCGAGCGCCTTGTCGACCTCGAAGTGGTCCCCCCAACAGGCGAGCTCCAGTCCGTCGTACCCCCATCCGGACGCCAGGCGGCACACGTCCTCGATCGGCAGGTCGGCCCATTGGCCGGTGAACAGGGTGACCGGGCGCGGCATCTGCTCTCCATCTCGTTGTCTGGACATGTGTAGTGCGGGTGGGGCCCCCCCGGCCCCCCCCCCACTAGTCTGCAGTTAGTCCCAGCCGAACTTCGTGAACTGGTCGACGTTCGCCTTGGTGACCAGCTCGGAGTCGATCAGCAAATTGCTGGGCAGCGGCAGGCCGGCGAGGTCGGGGATGAGCCGGCCCTGAGCGATGAGCCGGGCAAGGGAAACTGCCGTGGCCGAGATGGCCGGGGTGAAGGTGACGTCCGCCTCGATGCGCGCGTCGCCGTCCTTGATGTGCTTGAGCATGATGTTCGAGCACGCGTTGCCGACGATGAAGAACTCGGTGCGGTTCGCCTGCTTGGCTGCCGCCTCGGAGCCGATGTTCTGGTCATCGTCGTGGTTGAAGACGGCGTCGATCTTCGGTGCCGCGGCGAGGAGGTTGGCCATCGCCTGTTGGCCTGACTGCACGGTGAAGCTCGCGTTGACCTGGTTGGTCACCTTGAGCCCGTAGATGGCGAGGGCGTCCTTGAACCCCTGCGACCGCTCCTTGGTGAGGGCCAGGGTCGGGATCCCCGTGATCTCACCGATGACCGCGTTCGACTTGCCCTTGAGCTTCTGCCCGATGTACGTCCCGGCGTTGTAGCCGACCTTGTAGTTGTCGCCGGCGAGGAAGAGACGGTAGGCACTCGCGTCGTTGAACTTGCGGTCCAGGTTGATGACCGGGATGCCGGCGGCCATGGCGGCCTTGCCGACCCCCGTTAGCTGGTCACCGTCCTGCGGGAAAATGATGAGCGCGTCAGGCTTTCCGGCGATCGCCGTCTGCACAGCCGCGATCTGCGACGGTGCGTCTGCGGCGGCCTCGAGCACCTTGAAGTCGACGTCGGTGTAGAGCGCCGCCTGCTTCTTGGCGAAGGAGTTGATCGCAGCCAGGAAGCCGTGGTCGGCGACCGGCCCGGAAAACACGATGGTGACCTTCTTGCCGGGCACGGCATTGCCGTCCGTGCCGCCGGTGGTGGCACTACCCGTTGCCGAACTGCTGGCCCCTGCCGCAGCGGTCGTCGGCGTTGTCGTGGTTGCGTTCGACGTACAGCCCGCCAGGAGGACGCCGGCAGTGACGGCTCCGACGATGATCGCTCGGCGACGTCCGCCGACGGTGAGGTGAGTCCGTTCAGTCACAGCATTTCTCCATGGGGTGAGGTTGGCGCGAAACGGGTCTTGGGGCGGGGCAGGGCCGAAGGCGTGGGGAGGCGGCTCGTCATCAGACGCGCTTTCGCAGCGAGCCGACACGGAACTGCTGGAGGAGAACGGCGGCGACGATGATCACGCCTTGCGCGATCAGCTGGTACTCCACCGCGAGGTTGTTGACGATGAACAGGTTCGTGATCTGAGTGAAGACAAGGACGCCGAGGACGGTGCCGACGATGGTGCCGCGCCCGCCGGCGAGTGCCGTCCCGCCGATGATCGCCGCGGCGATCGCCTGCAGTTCATAGAGATTTCCGTGATCGGAGGACCCCGAGTTGGCCTGCGCGGTGACCATCACGGCCGCGATCCCGCAACACGTTCCGGACAGGGCGTAGAGCAGGACGCGGGTGCGCCGCACGTTGATGCCCGCCAGCCGGGCTGCCTCTTCGTTGCCGCCGACCGCCGTCGTGCGCCGACCGAATGTCGTGCGGTTGAGCAGCACCCAGCCGATGGCCGCGACGCCCGCAAAGATGACCACGAGCCACGGCAGGCCGAACACGCGGTCCTGCGCGATTTTCGTGATCCCATCGACCTTGACGACCTGCGTCGACTTGCCGGAGATCTTCTGGGCCAACCCACGGGCGGCAACCATCATCGCCAGCGTGGCGATGAACGGGGCCAGCCGCCCGTATGCGATCAGCACCCCGTTGACCGTGCCGGCAATCGTGGCAACGACCAGCGCCACAAAGACCATCGTGAGGGCGCCGTGCGCTTGGGTCGCGAGGGTGGTGCACCACACGCTGGCCAGCGCCAGCAACGCGCCGACCGACAGGTCGATGCCGCCGCTGATGATGACGAGCGTCATGCCGATCGCGACCACGCCGATGCTCGAGGCGAGGGTGAGTACGGTCAGTTCGTTGGACCACAGGCGGCCCCTGTGCAGGAAGATGTCGGGTCGGCTCCACGCCCCGATCGCGTAGAGCACGAGAAGTACGACCACCAACCCGAGGTTGCGCCGGAAGGGTTCGCTGCGGTCGTCGCGGAGCCACCGTCGCAGGCCGGAGCCCGACCGCGTCTGCGGACCATCGCTCGTCGCGCCGGCGTGCGTGTCGACGGTTGTCGTGGCGGGTGCGTGCTCGGTCATGGCTGGCTCACTTCCAGAAGCGACCCCGCCATGACGAGATCGAGCACGGTTTCTTCATCCAGATCGCCCGCGGCGGCTTCCCTGATCAGGTGGCCTTCGCGCATGAGCAGCACCCGGTCGGCCAGGCCGAGCACCTCGGGCACTTCGCTCGAGACCATCAGCACGCCCATGCCGTCGTCGGCGAGGCGCCGGATCACGCGATACAGGTCGGCCCGGGCACCGACGTCGACGCCGCGGGTGGGCTCATCGAGCAGCAACAGCTTCGTCCCGCGCCCTCGTCGGCGGGGCGCCGATTGATCGCCGTCGGGGTCGAGCAACCAGCGGCCGAGCACCACTTTCTGCTGGTTGCCGCCCGAGAGTGTCTTGACCGGCCGCGTGACGCCCGAAGGCTGCAGCGCGAGCAGGTCCGCGATGCGCTTGGCCGCCGTCCGCTCGGCGGACGCGGACGTGAGCCCCGCGGTTGCGTACTGGGCGAACGTGGACAGCGTGACGTTGCGGTAGATCCTGTCTTCGAGTATCAGGGCTTGGGCTTTCCGCTCCTC